>DATFGC010000348.1:0-7266 GCA_035249765.1 Gemmatimonadales bacterium
CCCGCCCCCCACCGTCCACCAGATCGAAGCGGTGGTGGATACCGACGTGCTGGAAGCCTCGACCCCGGAGCTCGACGACCTGGTGCGGCTGTCTGACCGTTACGGAAGGAGCTGAGCGTGCAGGTCATCATTCCGCTGGCCGGCAAGGGCACCCGGCTCCGGCCCCACACCCACCTGGTTCCCAAGCCGATGCTCAAGGTGGCCGGCCGCCCGGTGATGGACTGGGTCATGGACCGGCTGGCCGGCCTCGAGGTGTCGGAGCTGATCTTCATCACCGGCCACTTGCGCGACCAGGTCGAGGCCTACTCCAGCGGGCGCTACGGAATCCCCTGCCGCTATATCGAGCAGACCGTGCAGGACGGCACCGCGGGCGCGGTGAACCTGGCTCGCCCCCACATCACCGGGCCGGTGCTCATCGTCTTCGTGGATACGGTGTTCGAAGCCGACCTCGGCCTGATCAACCGGACCGATGCCGACGGGATCATCTGGGCCAAGGAAGTGGAGGACTACCAGCGATTCGGCGTGGTGGTCACCGACGCCCAGGGCTTCATGACCCGGATCGTGGAGAAGCCCTCCGAGCCCATCAGCAAGCTCGCCAACATCGGGCTTTACTACATTCGCGATGTCGAGGCGCTCTGGCAGGGGATCGACCACGTGCTGGCATCCGCGGCCAACCAGGGCGAGTTCTTCCTGACCGACGCGTTCCAGTGGATGATCGAGCGGGGCCGCCGGATTCTCACCGCGGAGGTCGGCGCCTGGTACGACTGCGGCAAGCTGGACACCCTGCTCGAGACCAACGAGCTCCTGCTCCGCAACGGGGCGGCGCGGTCGGGCTCCTATCCCGGCGCCACGATCCACCAGCCGGTGCTGATCGAGGACGGGGTCGTGCTGGAGCGCTCCACCGTGGGGCCCAACGTCACCATCGAGCAGGGCAGCGTGATCCGGGATTCGGTGCTCTCCCACGCCATCGTGGGGGCGCGCTGCTCCCTCACCGGCGTGCAGCTCTCCCACGCGATGCTGGGGAACGACGTGGTGGTGCGCGACTTTCGCGGCACCGCCAGCCTGGGAGATCACAGCGAGCTGACCGGCAGCGGCTAGTGGCCATTACCGACGACCTGTGCCGCTCGTTTCTCGACCTCTGGTGGCACTTCGATCCCGCCGCCGCCACCTCGGCCGGGGCGCCGGGACAGGACAGCCGCCTGGGCAGCTTCGATCCCGACGCGGTCCGAAGCCACGTGGCGGCGCTGCGCTCGATCGCGGGCGCAGCCGAGGACCTGGAGGTCGAAGCGCTCGCCGACGAGATCGACCGCACCGCGCTGCTCGATCACCTGCGGGTCCTGCTCTTCCGCCTTGAAGGGGAACACCCCCACCGCACCGATCCGGTCTTCTGGGTCAGCCACGCCTGCTCGGCGTTCGACGGGCTGCTGCAGCGGTCACCCAGCGATCCGGCCTCCGCCACCGCGGCGCTGGACCGGTTACGGGAGCTGCCCCGCTTCCTGACCGACGCGCGGGACACCCTGCGGGATCCGCCCCAGCTGCTGGTGGATGCCGCGGCAGCGATGCTGCCCGGGCTTTCCGTGCTGCTCGACGAGACCGCGACCCGGTTCGGGCCGCTGTGGGCCGCGTTCGACGAAGACGATTCAGCCGCGATCGTCACCGCAGCCGAATCGGCGGTGGGCCGGACCAGCCAGGCGTTGCGCTCGGAGATCGTCGCGAGCCCGGCGCCGGGCGCCGAGGCGGTAGGGGAGGACGAGGTGGACCGGCGGCTGCACCACGAGCACGCCAGCGTGCACAACGGCGCCGAGGTGTGGCGCGCCGCCAACCGGCTGGTGACGGAGACCGAGGCGGAAGTGGCCGCGCTGGCCGCGGTCATCGATCCGGGGCGGGGCTGGCGGGAAGTCTACGAGGGCCTGTCCCAAACCGGTGCGGATGCCGCCACGTCCTGGCGGGACGCGCTGGCGGAATCGTGGCGCGTCGCCGAAGCGGCCGGCTTCGGCGCGGTTCCCCCCGCGCCACTCGAGGTGACCCCGGCACCCGACTACGTCCAGGTGCTCGAGCCCGAGGCGTCGTATCGCCAGTTCGACGGCCGGAACCCCGCGCGGGTCCTGGTGTCCGGCGCCGTGCCGATGCTGGTGCCCTGGCTCGCTGCGCGACTGGGACCGCCCGGCATCCATCTGCATCGCTCCCGCTGCAACGGCCTTTCCCGGCTGGTCCGGCGCCACCTTTCGACTTCTAGCACCGCGCTGGGCTGGAGCCTCTATGCCCAGGAGATGGTCCGCGACCACGGTCTCCTGCCCGACCCCGAGTCCCGGCTGGCCGAGCGGGTGCTGCTGCTGCGCGATGCCCACCTCGCGGTCGTGGACCTCGGTATTCACACCCGCCAGTTCAGCGCCGACGATGCCATCGGCTATCTCACGGCGCACCTGCCGGTCGAGCGGGCCACCGCGCTGGCGGCGGTGTGGCGGGTGGCCTGCCGACCTACCAGCGCCGCGGCGGCGATCCTCGGCAAACGGGAGCTGATCCGGCTCCGGGACGATGTGCGGGAGGCCCGGGGCTCGAGCTTCACCCTGGACGGATTCCACGAGGAGGTCTTCGGGTACGGGGGCATCCCGGTGCCGCTGATCCGCTGGGGGATGGGACTGGATGACTGAGCCCCTCGCCGGCGCGGTACCACGCCCGGTCAAAGGACTCTCCGCGGTATCGCTCTTCAACGACTTCGCCAGCGAAATGGTCTATCCGGTGCTTCCCGCCTTCGTCACCACGACGCTGGGCGGCAGCGCGGTGGCGCTGGGGGCGCTGGACGGCGCCGCCGATCTCACCTCGGCCGCGATCAAGTGGGGAAGCGGCCGGCTGGCCGACCGGCCCCGCTGGACCAAGCCGCTCATCTTCGCGGGTTATGGCCTGGCCGTACTGATCCGGCCGCTGATCGCGGTGGCCGGGGCGGCCTGGCAGGTGGTGGGCTTCCGGGTGCTCGACCGGGTGGGCAAGGGGCTCCGCTCTCCGGCGCGCGATGCGCTGGTGTCCTCGCTCACTCCTCCGCCGGCGCGAGGGCGGGCGTTCGGCTTCCACCGGGCCGCCGACCATTTCGGGGCGGTGCTGGGCGCGCTGGCGGCGTGGCTGCTGCTCCAGCGCGGCACGGCACTGCGCGACGTCATCGGGCTCAGCGTGGTTCCGGGAATCCTTGCGGTCATCGTCCTGGTTGTGATCCTGAAAAGCGTCAACGGTCAACAGTCAACGGTCAACGGGACCAGCCCCGCGAGCGCAGTTCCCGTTGACCGTTCACCGTTGACCGTAGACGCCGTTGGAAGGGATTTCTGGCTCCCCGTTGTGATTCTGGTGTTGCTCACTGCCGGCCGGCTTCCGGAGACCCTGCTGCTCCTCCGCCTTCAAGACCTGGGCGTTCCGGTGGCGACCATTCCCCTGGTGTGGGCCGCCCTGCACGTAGTGCGCAGCGGGGCCTCCTATCCCGGCGGGTGGCTGGTGGACCGGCTGGGAACCCGCGGCGCCGTGGCCGCCGGCGCGCTGCTCTATGCGGTCGTCGCCACCGCGCTCGCCGCCGCCCTGAGCACGGCCGGCGCGATCGCGGTCTTTCTCTGCTACGGGGTCGTGGCGGGCCTGCTGGAGCCGGCGGAACGGGTGGCCATCACCCGGCTGGCGCCGGTGCGCACCGGGCGCGGCTTCGGGAACTACCAGGGGCTGGCCGGTCTCGCGGCGCTGCCGGCGGGGCTCGGGTTCGGGCTGGCCTACCGCAATCTGGGCGGCCCGGCCGCGCTGCTCGGCTCCGCCACCTGTCTGGCCATCGGGGTGCCGCTCTGGCTGGCCGCCGCGCGCGCCAGGGCCCTCCGGGTCTAGCAGCAGCGGGAGACGCCGCTGCCGTAGCGCACCTGCATGTGCTGCTCGAAGTACTCCCGCTCGCTCAGCACCGTGCATCCGCCGTGCTTTTCCCGCATGTGGGCGAGGTACCCCTGGTAGTCCGGCATCCCGCACACGCGCTTCAGCAACGACAGGAAGGTCCCCAGCCTTGAGTCGACTCCTCCGGAGTCACTTCGCATAGGCCGACTCCACATAGAGCGCTTCCCGGGTCGTCGCGGGCTTCCGGCCCCGGGTCACCGCCAGCCACTCCAGCGCCGACGCAATCACCAGCGCCACCACCGTCGCCATGAAGAAGGCGGCCAGCACCGCGTTCATCCGGTCGTTGAAGATGAGCCGGGCTCCCACCGCGGCGTCATGGCTGCCGGCCGCGATGCGGGCCGCGATGTCCCGGGCATGGGAGAGGAATCCCAGCCGGGGGTCGGCCGCAAAGATTTTCTGCCATCCGGCGGTCAGGGTCACCACCAGCAGCCCCACCAGCGGCACCAGCGTGGTCCAGGCGTAGCGTCCCTTGCCGGACTTGATGATGAGGGTGGTGCCCACGCAGAGCGCCAGCGCGGCCAGGAGCTGATTGGTGATCCCGAAGAGGGGCCAGAGCGAGTTGATCCCGCCCAGCGGATCGGTCACCCCCTGAATCAGGAACCATCCCCAGCCCGCCACGATCAACAAGGCCGCGAAGAGCGAGCTGGGATACCACGAAGTCCTCCCCAGCGGACGCCAGACGTGACCCAGCAGCTCCTGGAGCATGAAGCGGCCGACCCGGGTGCCGGTATCGATGGTGGTGAGGATGAACAGGGCTTCGAACATGATGGCGAAGTGATACCACAGCCCCATCAGGTGCTGCCCGAACACCCCGCTGAAGATCGCGGCCATGCCGACCGCGAGCGAGGGTGCACCGCCCACCCGGCCCAGCAGGGAAGACTCGCCCACCATGGCGGCCAGCCCGGTGATCTGCTCCGGGGTCACCACGAAGCCCCACTCCCGGATCCGGAGCACCGCGTTCTCCACCGTGCCGCCCAGGGCGCCCAGCGGGGCGTTGATGGCGAAGTAGATCCCGGGATCGAGCGCGGCGGCGGCGCACAAGGCCATGATCGCCACGAACGATTCGGTGAGCATGCCGCCGTACCCGATGAGCCGGGCGTCGTTCTCCCGCCGGATCATCTTCGGGGTGGTGCCGCTCGCGACCAGGGCGTGGAACCCGCTGATGGCGCCGCAGGCGATGGTGATGAACGCAAAGGGGAAGAGCTTGCCCGCAAAGACCGGCCCGGTGCCGTCGACGAACCGGGTCAGCGCCGGCATCTGCAGATCGGGCCGGACCCACAGGATGCCCAGGGCCAGCAGGACGATGGTGCCGATCTTCATGAAGGTCGAGAGGTAATCCCGGGGACAGAGCAGCATCCAGACCGGGAGGACGCTGGCCAGGAACCCGTAGGCCATCATCCCCCACGCGATGGTCACCCCGCCGTGGGTGAAGAGCGGGGCCAGGGTCGGCGACTCGGCGACATAGCGCCCCCCCACCAGCGCGGCCAGGAGCAGCACCACCCCGGCCACGGTGGCTTCGACCGTCCTGCCGGGGCGGATCACCTTCATCCAGAACCCCATGCCCAATGCGATCGGGATGGTGCAGAGAATGGAGAAGACGCCCCAGGGGCTGTCCTTGAGGGCGTTGACCACCACCAGCGCCAGCACCGCGAGGAGGATGATCATGATCGCCAGGATCGCCACCATGGCGAGCCCGCCGGTGAGCGGGCCGATTTCCTCCTTGGCCATCTGCCCCAGGGACTTTCCGTCCCGCCGCATCGAGCCGAACAGAATCACGAAATCCTGGACCGCTCCGCCCAGCACCACGCCGAACACCAGCCAGAGAGTTCCCGGCAGCCAGCCGAACTGCATGGCGAGCACCGGGCCCACCAGGGGTCCCGCCCCCGCGATGGCCGCGAAGTGATGCCCGAAGAGCACGTACCGGGTGGTGGGCACGAAGTCCCGCCCGTTATTGATCCGCTCCGCCGGGGTGGCGCGGCTGGGATCCTCGCCCAGGACCTTGCGGGCCAGGAAGCGGCTGTAGAAGCGATAGCCGATGAGATAGGTGCCCACCGCCGCCAGCACCACCCAGGCGGCGTTGATGGTCTCGCCGCGGCGCAGGGCAATGACGCCCCACGCGGCCGCGCCGACCGCGCTCACGAGAAGCCAGAGGATGCGATGCATGGGGTGAATGTACGGCGCGCCCCGGGGTTGCTCCAAGCCCCGGCGCCCCGTACCTTCGCCCTCTCCATGTCGTCCACCGGCTTCGATCCCCCCTCGTGGCAGCGCGCCCCGCGTACATCCGGCTCCGGCGCCGTGCTGGAGCAGCCCGAACCGAAGCCGATGGTTCCCGAGGGCTTCCGCGCCAAGGTGGCGATGGTGACCGGCGGTGCCACCGGGCTGGGACGGGCGGTCGCCCTGGAGTTCGGGCGGCTCGGCTGCAACGTGGCGTTCTGCTTCGTGGACCTCCCCGGCCGGGACGTGCGGGAGACCGCGCTGCTCACCGAGACCGCCATCTCCGCGATGGGGGTCGGGGTCCACGCGGACTGCTGCGACGTGCGGGACCGGGCCCAGGTCGAGCAGTTCGTGGCGAAGGTCCGGGCCAAGTTCGAGACGATCCACTACCTGGTGAACAACGCGGGGGTCGCCAACGACGGGGCGCTCTGGCGGCTGGATCCCGCCGAGTGGGCCGAGGTGCTGGAGACCAATCTCACCGGCGCCTTCAACTGCATCAGCGCCGTGGCGCCGGGGTTCCGGGGCCAGCGGTACGGCAAGATCGTGAACGTAAGCTCTCACCTGGCCGGCCACCCCGGTTTCGGAGTGGCGAGCTATGCGGCGAGCAAGGCGGGGCTGGAAGGGCTGACCCGCGCGGTGGCGGTCGAGCTGGGCCCGAGCAACGTCAACGCCAACGCGGTCGCGCCGGGCTTCATCCGCACCGAACGGCTCTCCCTGCTGCCTCCGGAAGTGATCGACAAGGCCCGCAAGAGCTCGGTGCTGGGCCGGATCGCGGAGCCCGAGGATGTGGCGCGGGTCATCTCCTTCCTCTGCTCCGACGAAGCCCGCCACATCACCGGCCAGACCATCGTGGTGGACGGAGGTCTGTCGCTCGAATAGCGGAGTCGCCGCCCACCCCCCCGGCTGGTTAGCTTTCCCGGTTACCATGAAGACTCTCTGCTTGCCGTACCTGGCGGCCGCCCTGTTGGGGCCGGGACTGCTTTCCGCGCAGAAGACCCCCCCGCCGCAGAAACCTGCAGCGCCCACCATCGGGCTCTCCACCGCCGGTCTGGCCGGCCAGATGGTCACCGTGCTGCCGCTCACCATGGTGGTCAGCGATCCCCGGGTTCCCGGTGCTCAGGGCCCCAAGGCCCGGGCTAC
>DATFGC010000349.1:0-16115 GCA_035249765.1 Gemmatimonadales bacterium
CCCGCAGGAGTAGTCGGAGCGTCGTTTCGCTCCGCCCGAGAAACACAGTACCTTTGGGCCGTCCCCACCAGGCCGCCGCGTGTCCGACCTCGAATCCCTGCTCCAGTCATCTCTGGGTAGCCAGTATCGCCTCGAGCGCGAGCTCGGCGGCGGCGGGATGAGCCGGGTCTTTCTGGCCGAAGAGATCGCGCTGGGACGCAAGGTGGTGCTCAAGGTCCTCCCTCCCGAGCTGGCCGGCGCCCTGAGTCCCGAGCGCTTTCAGCGCGAGGTCCGGCTGGCCGCGAGCCTCCAGCATCCTCACATGGTGCCGCTGCTGGCCGCCGGCTCGGCGGGCGGCATCCTCTATTACACCATGCCGTACGTCGCGGGGGAATCGCTCCGCGCCCGGCTGGACCGCCAGGGCGCCCTCCCGGTGCCGGAGGCCTTTCGCTACCTCCGCGACGTCGCCGAAGCGCTGGCCGCCGCCCATGCCCAGGGCATCGTGCACCGCGACATCAAGCCCGACAACGTCCTCCTGACCCACCAGCATGCGGTGGTCACCGACTTCGGCATCGCGAAGGCGGTCTCCGCGGCGGGCGGAACCGGCACCGGGCAGCTGACCGGGACCGGTCTGGCGATCGGCACGCCCACTTACATGGCGCCGGAGCAGGCGACCGGTGACGCCCAGGTGGATCATCGCGCCGATCTTTACTCGCTGGGCGTGATGGCGTACGAGATGCTTGCTGGAGAGCCGCCCTTCCGGGGACCGGTGCAGGTGATGGTCGCGGCCCACCTTTCCCGGATCGCGCCGCCGCTCACCGAGCTTCGCCCCAACCTTCCCCCGGCCCTGGCGCGGCTGGTCGCCCGCTGCCTCGAGAAGCTGCCCGCCGACCGGTTCGGCTCCGCCCAGGAGCTGCTGGCCGAGCTCGACACGATCGGCGCCACGATTTCGGGATCCACCGCCACGGCGAGCGCACCCGCGCTCGCCGCTTCCGGTGAATGGCCGCTGCCGCGGGTGCTGGCTTACTTCGCGATCGCCGCGGTCGCGGTGCTCGGGCTGGCGTGGGGACTCCGGACCCTGCTGGGTCTCCCGGACTGGTTCTTCCCGGCGGCGGTGATCCTGCTGGCGCTCGGGCTTCCCATCGTGGTGCTGGCCGGGATCAGCCACAACCGCCGGATCGCGGGCGGGGCCACGAGCGGTACGCCGGCGCCTGCCAAGCTGCATCACCGGCTCACCCTGAGCCGGGCGATCAAGGGCGGTATCGCGGCGTTCTCCGGACTGGGCCTCGTCACCGGGGCCTACATGGCGATGCGGCTGCTGGGCATCGGTCCGGTGGGCTCGCTGGTGGCCAGCGGCAAGCTCGCCGCCCGGGAGCGGCTCATCATCGCCGACTTCGCCAATCAAACCCGCGATCCCATGCTGGGCCCCGCCGTCACCCAGGCCTTCCGGGTGGACTTCAGCCAGTCGAAGCTGGTCTCCCCGGTGGAGGCCGACTATGTGCGCCGGGTGCTCCGCCGGATGCAGCGCCCTGACTCGGTGCCGGTGAGCCTGACCGTGGCGCGGGAGATCGCCCAGCGGGAAGGCTTCAAGGCGGTGGTGGCGGGGGAGCTCCAGCAAGTGGGCCCGAGCCTGCTGGTCTCGGCCCAGCTGGTCAACGCGCAATCGGGTGAGGTGCTGGCGACCGCGCGGGAAACCGCCCGGGACTCGACCGGGATTCTGGACGCCGTGGATCGGGTGTCCAAACAGCTCCGGGAGAGAATCGGGGAATCGCTCCGAAGCATCCGGGCCGACGCGCCGCTGGCCGAAGTCACCACCGGCTCGCTCGAGGCACTGCGCAAGTATTCCCAGGCCATCAAGGCCCAGCAGGATGGGTCCGGAAATGCGATCGGACTGCTCGAGGACGCGGTCGCGCAGGACAGCACCTTCGCCATGGCCTGGCGGAGACTCGGTACCATCCTGACCAATGCGGGCCTGCGGCCTGCCCGGGCCGCCGAGGCATTCCAGCGGGCCTTCGCGCTCCGCGACCGGCTCACCTTCCGGGAGCGAAAGCTCACCGAGGCGTCCTACTACTCCGATGCGGGAGGCCAAACCGACAGCGCCATCGCGGCATTGCAGTCGCTGCTCGCCGAATATCCCAACGACAGCTGGGCCCACAACAACCTTGGCGTGATGTACGAGACCACCGGGCACAATGCAGAAGCGGAGAAGTCCTACCAGAAGGCGGCCGAGCTGGAGCCGGAGAACATCCTGGCATGGGGCAACATCCTCACCTTGCGAATCGGGGCCGGCCGCTTCGACTCCGCCGCCGCCACGCTCCGGGAGATCGAGGCGCGGTTCCCGGGAGGACCCAGGATGGATATGCGGAAGTCGCTCCTCTTCCTGGGCCAGCGCGACTTCGCCACCGCCGAGGACAGCCTGCGCATCATGGCGGTGCGGCATCAGGCCGATGCTTCCTGGCGCGACGGCTTTCTGAACAACCTCGCCGGCGTGCTGGCCATCCGCGGGAAGCTGGCCGAGGCGAACCGGGTGCTGACCAGCCTCGCCGAACAGCGCCGGGCCCAGGGCGAGGTGGGCGGTGCGCTGGAGGCCGAGCTGGCCCGGGTTTTCCCCATTGCGGTGTTCCGGGAAGACCAGCGGGCGGCGAAGGCGGTGCTGGATGGCCTCCTGAAGGCCTATCCGCCGGAGCGTATGGCCGAACCGGAACGGCCCCTGGTCAGCCTGATCCAGGCGGCGGTGAGCGCGGGCGATCGGGAGACCGCAACCCGGTTTTTCGAGGAGTTCCAGCGCCACCGAGGCAACCTTCCGGGCCGAGCCTGGGGGTTCGTAAAAGAGAGCATGCGCGGTCAGGTGCTTTCCATGAGAAAGGAAACTCTCTCTGAAGCGCTGGCCGGGTTCCACAAGTCCGCAGTGACCTGCTCGTACTGTGTGGATCCTCCCATGGCGCTGGCCTTCGATCGCGCCGGGATGCCGGATTCCGCCCTGGTGTACCTCCAGCGCTGGGCGGACTCCGGCGAGAATATCTGGGAGGCGGGCTGGTACTGGGACTGGCCGCCGGTCGCCTATCTCCGGCTGGGTGAGCTGTACGAAGCCAGGGCGGATACCGCGAAGGCGATCGACTTTTACGGGCGCTTCACCGAGCTGTGGCGGGAGGCGGATCCGGAGTTCCAGCCCAAGGTCAAAGACATCAAACGCCGGATCGCCGAGCTGAGAGCGGAGCCGCGCCGGCCTTAGGCAATTAGGTCACCCTGAGCGAAGCGTGTCACCCTGAGCGAAGCCTGTCACCCTGAGCGAAGCGAAGGGGCCGATCTCAGCCTTGAGCCCAGCCGCTTCTCCTTCGCTGCGCTCCGGATCAGCGTGACCTCCCGCCCCTAGCCCCGAAGGCGACGGGGCGGCATCTTCCCCATCCATGTCTCAACTTCAGGAACGCCTCAATACCGGTCTCGCCGGCCGCTATTCGCTCGAGCGCGAGCTGGGCGAAGGGGGCATGGCGCTGGTCTTCCTGGCCCGGGACCTCCGCCACGAGCGCCGGGTCGCCCTCAAGGTCCTCCGGCCGGAGATTTCCGCCGAGATCGGGGCCGAGCGGTTCCTCCGGGAGATCAAGATGGCGGCGGGACTTACCCATCCCCACATCCTCCCGGTCTACGACTCGGGCCAGGCGGACGGGCTGCTCTTCTATGTGATGCCCAACATGGAGGGCCGCTCGCTCCGGGAACGGCTGGAGACCGAGCGCCAGCTCCCGATCGACGAGGCGCTCCGGATCACCCGAGAGGTCGCCTCGGCGCTGGACTACGCCCACCGCCAGCGAGTGGTGCACCGGGACATCAAGCCGGAGAACATCCTGTTCCATGAAGGCAACTCCATGGTGGCGGACTTCGGCATCGGCAAGGCGCTGACCGGCGCCGCCGGGGTGACCCAGGCCGGACTCGCCATCGGGACCCCGGCGTACATGAGCCCGGAGCAGGCCGGCGGAGAGGACATCGACGGCCGCAGCGACATCTACAGCCTGGGCTGCGTGCTCTACGAAATGCTCTCCGGCGAGGTGCCGTTCACCGGCCCCACCCCGCAGGCCATCATGTCCAAGCGGTTCCTTTCGCCGGTGCCGCATGTGAAAGCGATGCGCGACGTGCCGGAAGGCCTCGACCAGACGGTGACCCGGGCCCTGGCCCGCGCACCGGTGGACCGGTTTCAGACCTCAGGGGAGTTTGCCGCTGCGCTCCGTCCGGGCACCGCGACCCAGCGCACGCCCGCCGGTTCGGAGCGGAGCTCCCCCGCCGCCAAAGCGGTCGCGGTCCTCCCGCTCGCCAACATGAGCGCCGATCCGGAGAACGAGTACTTCAGCGACGGGATGACCGAGGAGATCATCGGCGCGCTGTCCAAGGTGCCGGGACTCCAGGTGGCCTCGCGGATCTCCTGCTTCTCCTTCAAGGGGAAGGAAGTGGACATCCGTCAGGTCGGAGAGAAGCTGGGAGTGGGCTCGGTCCTGACCGGGAGCGTCCGGAAGATCGGCAACCGGATCCGGATTACCGCCCAGCTGGTCAACGTGGAGAGCGGCTACCAGCTCTGGTCGGAGACCTACGACCGGCAACTGGAAGACGTCTTTGCCATTCAGGACGAGCTGTCCCGCGCCATCGTCGACGCGCTCAAGCTCAAGCTCGGCAGCGACAGCGAGCAACTGGTAGTGCCCACCAAGAACCTGGAGGCGTACAATCTCTACCTGAAGGGGCGCTTCTTTTTCTTCCGGTTCACCGAGCCGGGGCTGCGGAAGAGTCTGGAGCTGTTCCAGAACGTGCTGCTGCAGGAACCGGGGTACGCCCGCGCCTATTCGGGTATCGCCGACTGCTGGTGTGAGCTGGCCGATGACTGGGTGGCCCCGGACGACGCGTACCCGAGGGCCAAGGCGGCGGCGACCACGGCGCTGCGGCTCGATCCCGACCTGGTCGAGGCGATGACCTCGATCGGCAAGGTGCTCTGCTGGTACGAGTGGAATTTTTCCGACGCGGAACAGCAGCTGCGCCGTGCCGTGTTGCTCAACCCCAACTACACCGAGGCCCACTGGACCTTCGGGAGCGTCCTGCCCGCGGTCGGGGCGCTGGGCGAAGCGATCGCGGAAATGCGGAAGGCGATCACCCTGGATCCGCTGCACCCGCACCATAGCCGGTGGCTGGGTCGGTTCCTGCTCTTCGCCAAGGACTACGACGCGGCCATTACCCAGAGCCAGAAAACCATCGAGCTCCACGCCGACTATTTCCACGCCTACCTGGACACCGGCAGCGCGTACCTGGCCCAAGGGAAGCCGGACCAAGCGCTCGAATGGTTCCAGCGGGGCCAGAAGCTGGATTCCAGCGTCCGCTCCTATGATGCGCTGATCGTTCGGGCGCTGGCTCCACTCGGACGACGGGAGGAGGCGGAGGAGATCCTCTCCCGCCTGGAGGCGGAGTCCCGCCAGCATTATGTCCGGTCCGAGGTCCTCGCGATGGGGTATGCGGCGGTGGGGGAGCTGGACAAGGCCTTCAACCTCCTGGAGCGGGCGGTCCAGGCCCGGTCCGCCGGGCTGATCTACCTTCACCTGGATCCCGGCTACGAACCGCTCCGGAAGGATTCCCGATTCGCCGGGTTGGTGACGCGAATCGGATTGAAGTAGCCTTCCTGCCCATGGCAGACATTCAGGACCGACTGAACCAGGGCCTGGCCGGCCGCTACACCCTCGAGCGCGAGCTGGGCCAGGGCGGGATGGCGGTGGTCTACCTGGCCCGCGACCTCCGCCATGACCGCCAGGTCGCCATCAAGGTGCTGCGTCCCGAGATCGGGGCGGAGATCGGCGCCGAGCGGTTCCTCCGCGAGATCAAGATGGCGGCCGGCCTGACCCATCCCCACATCCTGCCGGTGTACGACTCCGGGCAGGCCGATGGGCATCTCTTTTATGTGATGCCCAGCATGGAGGGGCGATCCCTCCGGGAGCGGCTCGACACCGAGCGCCAGCTTCCGCTCGATGGAGCGCTCCGGATTGCCCGCGAAGTGGCCACCGCGCTCGATTACGCCCACCGCCACAACGTGATTCACCGCGACGTCAAGCCGGAAAACATCCTGCTCCACGAAGGCAACGCGATGGTGGCCGACTTCGGCATCGGCAAGGCGTTGTCGGGCGCCGCCAGCGTCACCCGCACCGGACTAGCGATCGGCACGCCGGCCTACATGAGCCCGGAGCAGGCCTCGGGCGAGCAGGAGATCGATGGCCGCAGCGACGTGTATGCTCTGGGCTGCGTGCTCTACGAGATGCTGACCGGCGAGACGCCCTTCACCGGTCCCACCGCCCAGGCGATCATGTCGAAGCGGTTCCTGTCGCCGGTTCCCCATGTCAAGGCGGTACGCGACGTGCCGGAGGGGATCGACGCCGTGGTGACCCGCGCGCTGGCCCGCGCGCCGGTGGACCGCTTTGCCACCGCGGGCAAGTTCGCTGAGGCGCTCCAGCTCGGCGGCAGTTCCCAGGGCACGCCGCCCGAAGCCACCAAGCCGGCAGCCGCCCAGAAGTCCATTGCGGTGCTCCCGCTCGCCAACATGAGCGCCGACCCCGAGAACGAGTATTTCAGTGACGGGATGTCCGAGGAGATCATCAACGCCCTCGCCAAGGTCCCCGGGCTGCAGGTCGCCTCGCGCACGTCCTGTTTTGCTCTCAAGGGCAGGGGGCTCGACATCCGCCAGGTGGGCGAAAAGCTCGGCGTCGCATCGGTGCTCGAGGGGAGCGTGCGGAAGGTCGGGAACAAGATCCGGATCACCGCCCAGCTCATCAACGTCGAGAACGGCTACCACCTCTGGTCCGAGACCTACGACCGGCAGCTGGAAGACGTGTTTGCCATCCAGGACGAGATCTCGCGGGCCATCGTGGAGGCGCTCAAGCTCCGACTCAGCGGGGCCGCGGCCGAGGTGGCGGCGCCAACCCAGAACCTCGAGGCCTACAGCCTCTATCTCAAGGCGCGCTTCTTCTTCAACAAGTTCACCGAAGCGGGACTTCGGAAGGGGCTCGAGCTGTATCGGCAGGCCTTGCTGCAGGATCCCGGCTACGCCCGGGCTCACGCCGGCATTGCCGACAGCTGGTGCACCCTGGCCGATGACTGGGTCGCCCCCGAGGTCGCCTTTCCACAGGCCAAGGCCGCCGCGACCCTGGCGCTGAAGCTGGACCCGGACCTTCCCGAGGCACTGACCTCGCTCGGCAAGGTGCTGGGCTGGCACGAATGGAAGTTCGCCGAGGCGGCCGATGCGCTGCGCCGCGCGGTGGCCGCGAGCCCGAGTTACGCCGAGGCCCACTGGACCCTGGGAAGTGTCCTGCCGACCGTGGGACAGCTCAGCGAAGCGATCGCCGAGATGCGCACCTCCGCCTCGCTCGATCCGATGGTGCATCGGTCCAGCCGCTGGGTCGCGCGCTTTCTGCTCTACGCCGGGGACTACCAGGGGTGCATCGAACAGAGTCATAAGACGATCGAGCTGGTGGAGAGCAACTTCCTCTCCTATCTCGATATCGGGTCGGCCTACCTGGCGAACGGTGACGCGGAGCTGGCGCTGGAGTGGTACCGGAAGGGACAAGCCTTGCCGACCAGCGTGCGGGCCTACGATGCGCACGTGGTGCGGGCGCTCGCGGCGCTGGGGGACCGCGAGGAAGGCGAGGCGATCATGGCCCGCCTGGAAGAGGAGTCGCGGCAGCACTACGTGCGTGGCGAGATTGTCGCGATGGGGTACGGCGCGCTGGGGAACTTCGAGCAGGCGTTTGCCCAGCTCGAGCGGGCGTTCAAGGAGCGCTCCAGCGGCTTGATCTACCTTCATCTGGATCCCGGCTACCGGCCCCTCCGAGCCGACCCCCGGTTTACCGATCTGGTGGGCCGGATCGGATTGCGATGAAGCACAGGCCGTCACCCTGAGGGAAGCCTTGTCACCCTGAGCGAAGCCTCCGTCCCTGAGCGCAGCGAAGGAAAAGGGGCGGAATTCCATCCTGAGATGGGCCGCTTTGCTGCGCTCAGCGTGACATTTACGCTCAGCGTGACAAATCGCTATTCTAGAAGCGGCCCCCGCATCGAGGTTCCCATGCTGCTCCCCGTCCTGGCGCTGCTGTTGCAGGCCGGCCCCGACGCCCGTCTGGTTCGCTATCCCCACGTCCATCAGAACACGGTCGCCTTCACCTACCTGGGCGATATCTGGACCGCGGCCACCGACGGCAGCGACATCCGCCGGCTCACCGTGCATACCGCCCGCGATGCCTGGCCCCGTTTCAGCCCCGACGGGAAGTGGATCGCCTTCTCCAGCGCGCGTTACGGCAACCTCGACGTCTTCATTGTCCCGGCCGAAGGCGGCCAGCCCACCCGGCTGACCTGGCACTCTGCCCCTGACCAGGTGCTGGGCTGGACTCCCGACGGCACCCGGGTGCTCTTCCAGAGCCAGCGGGGCGAGCGCTTCGCCCCCATGCTCTACACCGTGGACCTGGCCGGCAACCTCCCGGTCTCCGCCGGCGCAGACATCGGGGTCTACGCCAGCTATTCCCCCGATGGGACCAAGCTCGCCTTCAACCGCAAGTCCCAGGTCTACTGGCGCAAGGGCTACCGGGGCTCCAACCAGAGCGACGTCACCGTGCTCACTGTGGCAGATGGATCCTTCAGCGACCTCACCGACTTCAACGGGATGGATTCCTGGCCGATGTGGGGCCGGGATGGCTTCATCTATTTCGTGAGCGACAAGGAGGGCAACGCCACCAACCTCTACCGGATCTCGGAGCGGGGCGGGGCACCCGAACGAGTTTCCAATTTTACCGCGGGTGACGTGCGCTGGCCGGCGATTTCGTCGGACGGGAAGACCATCGCCTTCGAGCACGACTTCGGACTGTGGCTCTACGACGTGACCGCGAAAACCGCGAAGCCGGTGCCGCTCCGGATCAGCGCCGAGGTGCAGGAGAATCTCACCGAGAGCCGGACGTTCCGATCCGAGGCGGATGACTATTCGCTCGCGCCCGGCGGCCGCCGGATCGCCTTCGCGATCCACGGCGAGCTGTTCACCGCCCCGGTGGAAGAGGGCGACCTCCGCCAGATCACCTCCGGCGCGGCCCGCGACGTGAATCCGGTGTATTCCCCCGACGGCACCCGGCTGGCCTGGGTATCGGACTCGAGCGGCCGGGAAGAGGTCTGGGTCGCGCCGGCCGACGGCGGCCCGCCGGAGCGGATCAGCGACGTCGATGCGCTCAAGCAGCAAATCGTCTGGTCGCCGGACGGGAAAGCGCTGGCCTATACCGCCTCGGACAACAAGCTCCGTCTCTACGACTTCGCCAGCAAGCGCACCACGGTGCTGGTGACCTCGGCGTACGGCGGGATCGGGAGCCCGGTGTTCATTCCCAACGGGGAGATGCTGGCCTACACCCGGCAGGACCAGGACCGCACCAGCGACATTTATATGGTGGCGGCGACCGGGGGGCAGGATCACCGGGTGACCTTCGACTCCTACAACGACGCCAGCCCGAGGTTTTCCCCCGACGGCGCGACGATCTATTTCCGGCGCACCGAGGGGGTGCAGAGCGGGTTAGGAGGACCTGCGCTGGCCCAGCTCTGGGCGGTGGGGTTGGAGAAGCAATCCCACGATCCGGATGATCCGGACGACCGGCCGGTGGCGGACTCCTCCCGCCGGGTCGGGTCGGGCCGCATGCCGCCCCGCGGGGTGGCGATCGACTGGGCCGGCCTCGAGCGCCGGACCCGGCGGCTCACCAACATGCCGTTCTCGGTGGCCGACTTCGCGGTGGCCCCCGACGGCCGCAGCATCGTGTTCGCCACCCAGGAGCAGAGCGGAGCCCGCACCGGCGTGGCGCTGTTCACCATCGGCACCGACGGCCGCCGGGTAACCCGGCTCGCGTCGCTCAGCGCCCAGGGCGGTGACGACGACCCGCCCGGGGGTCCCGGCGGGGGTGGCGGGGTGGGCGGGCTCGCGTTCACCCAGGATGGCCGCACCCTGTACTTCCAGCGGGGAAATGGGGTGTACTCACTAGCCGTCCAGCCGTCCAGCAACCAGCCGTCCAACGCGACGCCCCGCCGCATCGCCTACACCGCCCGAGTACACATCGACCTCGCCGCCGAGCGGAGCCAGATGTTCGACGACGCGTGGCGCACCATGAAGTACCGGTTCTACGACCCGGCCATGCACGGGAAGGACTGGGACGCGATGCGGGCCAAGTATCGCCCGCTGCTCCCCCATGTGGGCGACCGCGACGAGCTGCTCAACATCGTGAACGAGATGATCGGGGAGCTCAATGCTTCGCATACCGGGGCCGCCAACCCGCCCGGCGGCAATGCCGGCGGCACCGTCACCGTGCACCTGGGCGTCGCCCTCGAGCCCGACGCCCGGGCCGGGCGCTACAAGGTCACCCACGTGTTCGAGGGCGGACCGGCCGACAAGGACTGGGTCAAGGTCGGGGTGGGCGATTACCTGATCTCGATCGACGGCATTCCGCTCAAGGCGGGCGACAACTACTGGAAGCTGCTGAGCCAGCGGCTCAATCGCCGGGTCACTGTGGCCTTCAATCGCCAGCCGGCGGCCGAAGGCGCGCTGGTCTCCCGGATCGATCCGGTGCCGGTGGGCCAGTTCAACCAGCTCCGCTACAACAAGTGGGTGGAGGACCGGCGGGTGATGGCCGACAAGCTCTCCGGGGGGCGGGTGGGCTACCTCCACATCCAGGCGATGAACCAGCCCTCGCTTCGCAAGTTCGAGAAGGAGCTCCGGGAGAATCGCGACAAGGAGGCGCTGGTGATCGATCAGCGCTGGAACGGGGGCGGGAACATCGAGCAGGAGCTGCTCCAGATCCTGGTGCAGCGGGAGTACCAGGTCTGGCAGCCCCGCGGCACCGAGGTGAACAGCCGTCCCTTTGCCGGCTACTTCGGCCCCAAGGTGGTGCTGCAGAACTGGCGCTCGGCCAGCAACGCCGAAATGTTCCCGGCCGGGTTCAAGCAGCTCGGCCTGGGCCAGGTGATCGGGGAGCCGACCATGGGCGCGGTGATCGGCACCGGGAGTTATTCGCTGATCGACGGCTCCACGGTGCGGACCCCGGGAGTGGGGGTGTACCTGGCCGACGGCAAGCTGACCAACATGGAGAACTACGGGGTCCAGCCCGACATCCTGGTGCCGCACCGTCCCGAGGACGAGCTGGCCGGGAAGGATCCCCAGCTCGAGCGGGCCATCCAGGAGCTGCTCAAGAAGCTGGGTGAAAGGCGCCCTCGGGCGCTGACTCCGTAGCTTGTCACCCTGAGCGCAGCGAAGGGGCCGATTTCCGCCCGGAGATCGGCCCCTTCGCTTCGCTCAGGGTGACAGCGTATCTTGACACTGCCCTCCCATTTTGACCCTGGCTTCTGATGCCGACTGCTGAACGCGCCTGCCCGGCGTGCCACACCCCGCTCCCCGAGCAGGCGCACTTCTGCCTGAATTGCGGCGCGGCCACGCCCACCGATCCCGGAACCCCGGCGCGCACCACTGCCGCGCACGATCTGGGCGAGCTGGCCCGGGTCCGGCGGGCCCTCTCGGCCACCTACAAGGTGGAGCGGGCGCTGGGGGCCGGCGGGATGGCGACGGTGTACCTGGCCGAAGACGTAAAGCACCGGCGCAAGGTGGCGGTCAAGGTGATGCGGCCCGAGCTGGCCCAGACCCTGGGGGCCGACCGCTTCCTCCGGGAAGTCGAGATCGCGGCACAGCTGAGCCACCCGCACATCCTCCCGGTCTACGACTCGGGTCAGGCCGACGGGCTGCTCTACTACGTCATGCCGTACGTGGAAGGCGAGTCGCTCCAGGAGCGGATGCAGCGGGAATCCCAGCTCCCGGTAGAGGACGCCCTCCGGATTGCGCGGGAGGTGGCCGAAGCGCTGGCCTACGCCCACGAGCGCAACATCATCCACCGCGACATCAAGCCGGCCAACATCATGCTGAGCCGGGGCCATGCCCTGGTGGCCGACTTCGGCATCGCCCGCGCGATGGGGAGCGGCGCCAGCATCACCCAGACCGGGCTTGCGGTGGGGACTCCGCAGTACATGAGCCCGGAGCAGGCCTCCGGCTCCGCCGGGGTGGACGGCCGCGCCGACGTGTACGCGCTGGGCTGCGTGCTCTACGAGATGCTGGCCGGCGAGCCGCCCTTCACCGGCCCCACTCCGCAGGCCATCATTACCCGGAGCCTCACCGAAAACCCCCGCTCGCTCACTATGTCGCGGGTCGGTCTGCCGCCGACCCTCGACGGCATCGTCACCCGGGCGCTGGCCAAGAGCCCGGCCGATCGCTACCAGACTCCGGCGGCCTTGGCCACGGCGCTGAGCGGCGCGACCGACTTTTCGTCGGGAACCAGGCCGGCCGTGGTCATGTCCGAGGGGCCCTCACCTCTCCTGGTCTGGGGACTGTTCGGGTTCGCGTCGCTGGTCACGCTGGGGATCTTCTACGGCCTGGTGAACCGGTGGGGACTGCCGAGCTGGGTCCTCGCTCTGGCGATCGGCCTGCTCGCCATCGGTGCCGTGGTGCTGTTGATGACCGGACGGATGGAGGTCCGGCGCCGGGCCGGCGTCGCGACGCCCGGGCTGTCGGGCCTGTTCACCTGGAAGAACGCCACCATCGGCGGTGCGCTCGCGCTGGGCACCTGGGCGGTGGTGGTGACCGGCCTGGTGATGTCGGCGCCGGGCGGCACCGGGTCGGGCGGGACGGTGCGGCTCGCGGTGCTCCCGTTCGAGAATCGTGGTACCGCGGACGACGCCTACTTCGTGGACGGCATCGCCGACCAGGTGCGGGGCAAGCTCACCTCGCTGGGCGGCTTCCAGGTGACCGCGCGCACCAGCTCGGATCAGTACCGCCAGAGCACCAAATCGCCCCAGGCTATCGGCAGGGAGCTGGGGGTGGATTATCTGCTCGGCGCCACGGTGGTGTGGGCGAAGAGCGGGGAAGGGAAAGGACGGGTCCAGGTCAGTCCCGAGCTGATCGACGTGCGCACCGGGGCCTCGAAGTGGCAGCAGAGCTTCGATGCCAGCGTGAACGACGTCTTCCAGGTGCAGGGCAGCATCGCGAGCCAGGTGGCCGGGGCGCTGGGCGTGGCGCTGGGCGGCAAGGAGCAGCAGCAGCTGGCCGAGCGACCGACCGATAACCTCCCGGCGTACGACCTCTATCTCAAGGCGGAGGCACTGACCGGCAACGATCCCGCCACCCGGCGGCAGGCGGCCGGATTCTACGAGCAGGCGGTGGCGCTCGATTCCTCGTTCACCCTGGCCTGGGCCGGGCTTTCCGCCTCGCTGAGCACGCTTTACTTCAATGGCACGCCCGATCCGACCGTGGGATCCCGGGCCCGGCTGGCGGCGGACCGGGCCCTCGCCCTCGATCCCAAGGGCTCCGCAGGCCACTGGGCGATGGCCCGGTATTACCTGAACGTCGCCAAGTCTCCCGTCCAGTCGAATGAGCAGATGGTGCAGGCGCTCCAGGCCGCCCCGAACGATCCCGCACTGCTCGCCACCGCGGCGTCGACCGAGCGATCCCTGGGGCAGTGGGAGCAGGCGCTGCAACATCTTCAGCATGCCAGGCGGCTCGATCCCCGTTCGGCACGGGTCGCGTTCGAGCTGCAGCGGACCCTCACCTCGATGAGGCGCTACCCCGAGGCGATCGCCGCCGGCAACGATGCCCTCGCGCTCGCCCCGGCCGACCTGAATGTCATCCAGAACCGGATGATGGTTCATCTGAGTCAGGGAGATCTCGCCGCGGCGCGCACGGTGCTCGCCGCCGTGCCCCCAACCATTGCCCAGCCGGCGCTGGTGGCCTACCTCGCCACCTACAACGACCTCTACTGGGTGCTGAATGACGCCGAGCAGCGGCTGCTGCTCCGGCTTCCCGCCTCGGCCTTTTTCGACGATCCGGCCGCGTGGGGCTCGGTCAAGATGCAGACCTGGTGGATGCGGGGCGACAAGGCCAAGGCCCGGGCCTATGCCGACTCGGCGCGGGTGGCCTTCGAGGAGCAACTGAAAGCTGCCCCCGATGACCCGCAGCTGCACGTGCTCTACGGACTCGCCCTGGCGTACATGGGCAGAAAGGCCGAAGCCATCGCCGCGGGCGAAAAGAGCCTGGCCCTGATGCCGATCAGCAAGGACGCGTCCAATGGCGCGTACGACCAGCATCAGCTGGTTCGGATCTACATCATGGTGGGGGAGCCGGAAAAGGCCCTGGATCAGCTCGAGCCGCTGCTCAAGGTCCCCTATAACCTGTCACCCGGCTGGCTCCGGATCGATCCCGCCTTCGCGCCGCTCAGGGGAAACCCGCGCTTCGAGCGGTTGCTGGCGGGGGCATAGACTCTCCTTGACATTCTAGGAGGGACCGGTAGTTTTGGTCTCCTAGACCCTCTAGGAGACCGGGCGTGTCCCCAACCCCCAGCTCCCAACCCGCAACCCCCGAGCTGCTGCAAGGCACCCTCGACCTGCTGATCCTCAAGGCGGTGTCGGTGGGTCCGATGCACGGCTACGGGATTCTGCTCCGGATCCAGCACTTCTCCGGCGCCGCGCTCGAAATCCAGCAGGGCTCCCTCTATCCCGCAGTCTACCGCCTGGAGCACCAGGGCCTGCTGAGCAGTGAGTGGGGGACCAGCGACAACAACCGCAAGGCCAAGTTCTACTCCCTTACTCCTGCCGGGCGCCGCCGATTCAAAGCCGAGCGGGAGTCCTGGTCCAGGCTGGTCGAGGCCATCACGTTGGTGCTCGACGCCACCCCCGCCGATCTTCCCGCATGATCCGCCGCATCCGGAATTCCCTGCGGGTCCTCCTGAGGCGGCGCCGGTTCGAGGCCGACATGGACGCCGAACTGCGCAGCCACCTCGAGCTGGCCGCCGACGATTTGATGAGCCGGGGGGTGCCCCGCGAGGAGGCGATGCGCCGGGCCCGGGCCGCCTTCGGCGCTCTGGATGGCGCGAAAGACGCGGCCCGCCAGGCCCGGGGAGTGCGCTGGGCCGACGAGCTGGCCGGCGACCTGCGCTACGCCGTCCGCACCCTCTGGAAATCGCCGGGTTATGGCGCCGTCGCCATCGCGACGCTGGCACTCGGCATCGGGGCCAACACCGCGATCTTCTCGGTGGTGGACGGGGTGCTGCTCAAGCCGCTGCCGTTTCCGGAGAGCCACCGGCTGGTCCACCTCACCCGCGATTACCCGATGGGGGCGCTGTGGACCTACCGCAGCGCCGCGACTTCGTACACCAGCGTGGCAGTCTATCTGTACGACGGGGAGCTCAACCTGTTCGCCGACGGGATCGCCGAGCGGATCCAGGGGCGGGCGGTGTCCTCGGAATTCTTTGCCGTCCTGGGGACTGCGCCACTGATGGGCCGCGGTTTTCGGGAGGGCGAAGACGCACCCGGCGCGGCGCCGGTGGCGGTGATCAGCGAAGGCCTGTGGCGCCGCCGCTTCGGCGCCGATCCCCGGATTCTGGAACGCACCATCCAGGTGGATGGCACGGCCCGTCAGGTGGTGGGCGTGCTGCCGGCCGGCTTCGGGTTTCCCAAGGCCGGCACCGATCTCTGGGTTCCCATCAAGCTGGATCCCAAGCTCCACGGCTCGGTATGGGGAGCCGGCGGCACGACGTTCATTGGCCGGCTCAAGCCGGGGGTGACGCTGGCCCAGGCCGACGCCGAGCACCGGGCCCTGATCACCCGGGTGCGGGACGCTTATCCCTGGCGGATGCCCGACACCTTCGGGCAGAATGAGGGAAATCACGCCCGCTCCCTGGAAGAGGTGATCGGACAGGGGGTGCGGGGCCGGCTGTTGCTGCTGCTGGGGGCGGTGGGGGTGCTGCTGCTGATCGCCTGCGTCAACGTGACCAACCTCAATCTCACCCGGCTGGCCGGCCGGGAGCGGGAGCTGGCGGTGCGCCAGGCACTGGGAGGGTCCCGGCTCCGGGTGGCCCGGCAGCTGCTTGTCGAACAACTGGTGCTGGCTTCCCTGGGGGGCGGGCTGGGACTGCTGGTGGCGCTGATCGGCACCCCGCTGCTGCTCCGGTTCCTCCCGGCGGACACGCCCCGGCTGGACCAGGTGGCGATCGACCTCCGCGTGTTAGGCTTTACCGCCCTGGCGATCCTGGCGGCCAGTCTTCTGGCTTCGCTGGGACCGCTGGTGCGGCTGCCCC
>DATFGC010000350.1:0-6183 GCA_035249765.1 Gemmatimonadales bacterium
TGAGGAGGTTGCGGGAGTAGGCGCGGTGCATGGCCGTGAATCGGCGCTGATAGATCACCAGGGCTGCGCCGAGGGCGGCGAGGATAGCCGCGACGGCAAGGACACCGGCGATGAAGGCCCAGAGGAGGGTTGCGGAAGAACCGGACACCAGACCCCTCGCGCGATGAGCAGGTATGCGGCCATGTCGACGACCGCCTTGACCGTCAAGGCAGATAATACCACCGGCTGGGGGTCCCCGATCAGCAACCGGGCGATCGGATCGATTGCGACCGCTCCGCCGTAGCGCAGCGTCAGCCCGATGCAGACCCAGAACCAGTCGCGCTGGAGGAGATTGCCCTGCTCCTGACGGACCAGCACCAGCAGGGTTCCCAGGCTCGCGGCGACGATCAGGAGCGACTCGATCGGGCCGCGGAGCAGGCTGAACGTGCTCACGCTTTCGACAAAGGCGACCAGGATGACCACGGCGGCCACGAAGGAGAGCGCAAGCAATCGCAGCAACCGCCGTCCCAGCAACTCCGGTTGGAGCCAGGACAGCGCCATCAGGGCTGTGACGGCCATGGTCGGCGCCGAGATGTAGCTCAGCCAGTGATTGTTCTGACCCCGCAGCGCGAAGTACAAGCTGATCGCGTCGAACGCCAGGCCGGCAAGGCCCCATGCCACAATCCAGCGTCGCGCAACAGGGAGACTCCGCCCGTGGCGCAGAGCGGCGATGGCCGGGAGTGCTTGGGATCCCGATGCGATGAAGATGATCGGCGGGATTGCCACCCGGTTCCTATGTGTTCAGCGAGTTGGCGCTGCCGCACCACGGCGGGCAGAGGAAGTGTTCTTCCATCAGCACCCCCTGCTCCATGTCATCCCCCTTCTCGTCCACTCCCACCAGAATCACGGTGTCCTGCCCGTCCGCCTTGCGGCCGTAGTAGAACCGGAGACCGGCGCATCCCGGCTGGGCCAGCAGCTGGTCCAGCTCGGCCCGGAGAAACATGCCGCCCTTGTGGGGGCCGCCCCGACCCCGCCTGGCCTGGGCCGCGGCATCCTCGAGGGAAATGCGGTGACTCTTGGGATCGGGAAGCGCCATAAGACTCTCTCCGGTGGAAGGAAGGAACGACTCCTCTTCGCTCTTCGCTCTTCGCTACTCGCTAGTAAGCAAGGTTGTGCTTCTTGATCGGCAGCGAGCGGATCCGCTTTCCGGTGGCTTCGAAAATCGCGTTGCACAGGGCGGGAACCACCGGCGGCAGCGCCGGCTCCCCCAGACCGGTGGGCGGGAATGCCGTCTTCCGGAAGTGCACCTCCACCGGCACCGCCTGGGTCAGCCGGAGCAGCGGAAAATCGTTGAAGTTGCTCTGGACCGTCCGGCCCCCTTCGATGGTGATCTCCTGCACCAGCGCCTCCCCGAGGCCGTCGAGTACCGAGCCCTGCACCTGGTTCTCCGCGTTGCTCGGATTGATGACTTCGCTGCCGATGTCGCCCGCCACCCACACCTTCTCCACCGTCACGGCCCCCTGCCGGCTCACCCGCACCTGCACCACCTCGGCGAAGTGGCCCCGGTGGCTGAAGTGGAAGGCCACGCCCATGCCGGTTCCCCGCTCCCGCTTCCGCCCGGCCCAGCCCGATTTCTCGGCCACCAGCTCCAGCACCCCCCGCATCCGCTCGGCATCCACTCCCTGCCCCGGTTCACTCGCCGAGGCGAGCAGATCGAGCCGGAACTGGACCGGATCCTTCCCCGCCGCGTGGGCCAGCTCATCGAGGAACGACTGGATCACGAACGCGACCCCGTTGCTGGTGGGGGCGCGGAGGAACCCGGTCGGCACTCCCAGCGGCATCACCGACGCATCGAGAGCGTAGTTGGGGATGAAGCGCTGGGGGAACTCGGTCGCGCCCAGGCCGGCGCTGGCCGCGAAGCGCTCTCCTTCGCCGAACGACACGAAGTGATTGCGCCAGGCCACCAGCTTGCCCGACCCGTCCACCCCGCCCTTGAGATAGTGGAACCCGGCCGGGCGGTAGAAGTCGTGCCTGGTGTCGTCCTCCCGGGTCCACAGCAGCTTGACCGGCGCCGGCACCTGCCTGGCGATCGCGGCCGCTTCCACCATGTAGTCGTTGTTGAGCCGCCGGCCGAACCCTCCGCCGCCCCGGGTGAGGTGCACGGTGATTTCGGTTTCGGCAATGTTCAGGGTCCGCGAAACCAGCCCGCGCCCACTCGCCGGCGTCTGCGACGGCGCCCAGATTTCCAGCTTGCCGTTGCTGAAGTGGGCGGTACAGTTCTGCGGCTCCAGCGAGGCATGGGCCAGAAACGGGTAGGCGTACTCCGCTTCCACCACCTTGCTGGCGCTCGCCAGCGCAGCGTCGGGATCCCCGTCCTTGCGCAGCGAGCGCTGGGGCGCCTGCCGGGCCAGCTCGGCCGCGCGCTGAGCGAACCCGCTACTGCTCTGCCCCGCCGTGGCGCCCTCGTTCCATTGCACCACCAACTTCTGCCGCGCCTTGCGGGCGGCCCACCAGCTGTCCGCCACGATGGCGACCCCGCTCAGCAGCCCGTTGAGCGCGGTGCCGCCCTCGATCGCGAAGGCGTGCCGGACCCCCGGCTCAGCCTTGATCGCATCGAGATTGGCGCTCGCCACGGTGCCCGCGAACACCGGGCACTTCTCGAACACGGCGTACAGCATGCCGGGGAGGGAGACGTCGATCCCGAACATCGGCGTCCCGGTCACGATGGCGTGGTTGTCCACCCCCCGCACCGGCTTCCCGATGATCCTGAAATCCTTGGGATCCTTGAGCGGCACGGTATCGAGGGCCGGCGGCGTAACCGTCGCCGCCTTGGCCAGCAGGGTTCCGTACCGCGCGCTCCGGCCGCTGGCCCGGTGGTGCACCACGCCGGAGGCGGTTTCGCATTCCGCTTCCGGTACGCCCCAGATCGACGCCGCGGCGGAGACCAGCATCGCCCGGCCCGCGGCGCCCACCCGGCGCATCGGGAGCCAGTTGTTGGGAGTCGCGGTGCTGCCCCCCGCCGACTGGGCGGTGAATTTCGTGGTGTCGAGCGAAGCCTGCTCGGTGCGGACATCCTTCCAGTCCACGTCCAGCTCGTCGGCGATGATCATCGGCAGCATGGTCTTGACGCCCTGCCCGATCTCCGGGTTCTTCGCCATGATGGTAACCGCGCCGTCCGGCATGATGCGGATGTAGGCATTGAGCTCCCCGGCTCCCTGCGCCGAGAGCGGGGCCACGCCCCGGACCCGCCGGGCCGAGGTTCCCAGCAGGATGCCTCCGCCCGCCACCGCGGTGACCCGGAGGAACTGCCGTCGGGAGACTCCCCCGGTGGCTTTCATGGCGCCTCCGCCGCCCGGTGAATTCCCTGGCGGATTCTGAGATAGGTCGCGCAGCGGCACAGGTTGCCGTTCATCGCGGCATCGATGTCGGCATCGGTGGGCCTGGGTGTTTTGGCCAGGAGGGCCGCCGCCGACATGAGCTGTCCCGCCTGGCAATAGCCGCACTGGGGGATGTCCAGCTCCTCCCAGGCCCGCTGGAGGGGGTGGGTGCCGTCGGGGGAGAGGCCCTCGATGGTGGTGATCTCGGCGCCCCGGACGGCCGATACCGGGAGCACGCAGGACCGGGTGGCCACTCCCTTCACGTGCACGGTACAGGCGCCGCACTGGGAGATGCCGCAGCCGTACTTGGTGCCCTTGAGGTCGAGGACGTCCCGCAGCACCCACAACAGGGGCATGTCCGGGGCCACGTCCACGGTGGCGGATTTCCCATTGACGGTAAAGGTGACGGGCATGGGGATATATGCCTCCGGGTGGTTACGCGAAACCGGCAGAACCTTATCGTACGGTCCCCCTTGCCGAATCCGCAAGCGGGCGGCGGAAAACGCTGGTATCCTTAGGGGTCGCACTCACCCCGGAGTCCCCCAATGAGCCGGCTTCTCGGGACGCTGCTCGCCCTGGCGCCGCTGGTTTCCGTCGCGGCGCAATCGGGCGGCAGTCCCGTCAATCAGGCTCCCAATCCCTACCGGACCATCGAAGGCTGGGCCCGGCTCCCCGAGGGGCGGGCCTGGGGCTCCACCAGCGCGGTGGAGATCGACCGGGACGGGCGGAGCATCTGGGTGGCCGAGCGCTGCAGTGCCAACAGCTGCGCCGGGTCCGACCTCGATCCGATTCTCAAGTTCGATTCCGCCGGAACCCTGGTGAAAAGCTTCGGCGCCGGGCTGCTGCTCTCGCCCCACGGCATCTTCGTGGATCAGGAGGGCAACGTCTGGGTGACCGACTGCGCCTGTACCGGCACCGCCCAGCAGCGGCAGACTCCGGGGAAGGGTCATCAGGTCTACAAGTTCAGCCCGGACGGAACCCTGCTGCTCACCCTGGGCAAGGCCGGCGGCGCCCGGGAGCCCGAGTATTTCTACCAGCCCAACGACGTGCTGGTGGCCCCCGACGGCAGCATCTTCGTCGCGGAGGGCCACTCCTCGGCCGCCACGGCCAACGCCCGGGTGCTCAAGTTTGCGCCCGACGGGCGGTTCCTCAAAGCCTTCGGGACCAAGGGTGCCGGGAGCGGCGGCATGGACCAGCCCCACGCCCTGGCGATGGATTCCCGGGGCCGGCTGTTCGTGGGGGACCGCAGCAACAACCGGATCCTGATCATGGACCAGGAGGGAAACCTGCTGGCTGAATGGGAGCAGTTCAGCCGGCCCAGCGGGATCTTCATCGACCGGAACGACGTGATCTACGTCGCCGATTCCGAGTCCGGCTCGGTAAATCCCGCCCACGGGGCGTGGAAGCGGGGGATCCGGATCGGCAGCGCGAGAGATGGGAAGGTGACCGGGTTCATTCCCGACCCCGACGAAAAGGCCACCAATACCAGCGCCGCCGAAGGCGTCGCGGTGGATGCCAGAGGCAATATCTACGGCGCCGAAGTGGGGCCCAAGGCGCTCAAGAAATACGTCAAGCCATGAGGAGGCGGGTATGGACGTGAAGCTCGAGGTATCGCGGCGGCGCTTTGTAGGCAGCATGACCACCCTGCTCGGGTATCTCACCCTCCGGCCCTCGGGACCCCTCTTCTCCCAGGGGGCCACCCCCCGGCCCCGGCTGAGCGTGGACGAGTACGACGGGATGGCCAAGCTCGCCAGCAACGAGAATCCCTACGGCCCCCCCGACGCGGTCATCAAGGCGATGACCAACGCCTTCAAGTACGCCAACCGGTACAGCTATCCCGACGGCGACATCGTCGCCGCGATCGCGAAGCACCACGGGGTGCCGCCGGAAAACGTCATGCTGGGCGCGGGGTCGGGCGAGATCCTCGACGTGGCCGGCACCACCTTCCTGATGGACGACAAGAAGATCGTCGGAGCCGAGGTGTCCTACGACGTGCTCTACCAGCACGTCACCGCCCTCAAGGCCGACCAGATCAAGGTCCCGCTGCTCCCCGATTACCGGCAGGACATCCCAGCCACCATCGCGGCGGTCCGGAACAACTACCGGGATGTCGGGTTCGTCTATCTCTGCAGCCCCAACAACCCCACCGGGCGGATCGTCACCAAACAGGAGGTCGCCCAGCTCCTGGACGCCATTCCCCACGACGTCCCGGTGCTGATCGACGAGGCCTACCACCATTTCGTGGACGATCCGAACTACGGCAGCTCGGTGCACTACGTCCTGGAAGGACGGCAGGTGATCGTCACCCGCACCTTCTCCAAGATCTCCGCCCTGGCCGGGATGCGGCTGGGCTACGCTATCGCCCCCCGGCCGCTGATCCAGCGGATGCGGCCTTACAGCGTGGGGAGCATCAATGCGATCGTGAAGTGGGGCGGGGTTGCGGCGCTCGCCGACGCGGCGGGCCAGGCTCGGGTCAAGCAGGTGACCCTGGAGCTCCGCAAGAAGACCGCGGAGGAGCTCAAGGCCCTGGGTTACTCGGTGGTGCCCTCGGATGCGAACTTCTTCATGGTCCACATCCGCCGGCCGGTACAGCCGGTGGTGGCCGAGTTCCGCAAGAAGGGGATCCTGGTGGGACGGCCGTTTACCGGGATGCCGGAGCATCTGCGGGTCTCCATCGGCACGCCCGAGGAGATGGGACGGTTCATGGTCGCGTTTAAAGAGATCTTTGCGGTGGGAAAGGCCGTGGGGGGGTAAGCGGATTCAGATCTCTCCCCTGCCGGCGAGTCCGGCTATCCGCTCCCCGGCGCGGAAGGCCAGGGCCATGATC
>DATFGC010000351.1:0-6963 GCA_035249765.1 Gemmatimonadales bacterium
CAGATCGGGAAACCCGTAGAACATCCGTTCCGGAGCCCATTCCCAGAGAAAGACCGGGAGCCGCGCCGCTCCTTCTCTGAATGCTTCGAGTGGTTCGAACAAGAAGAGCGGCTGCCGTGCCACGCTGAGCGTGAGCGGTGCACCAGGCAGGGTTCCCGCCATCCAGGCGCCGGCCGCTAGAATCAGCCGCTGCACCTGGTACGCCCCCGCCCCGGTCCGAACGGTAATGGAGTCCCCCGCACTCCACGCCGTGACCGGCTCGTCGAAGCGCAGCTCGGCACCGGACTGCGCGGCCAGGTTGAGTGCCGCGCCGATCGCCGCTTCGGGACGCAGCACGCCCGCGCGCAACTCGTAGAGGCCTGCCTCACCGGGACCGGGCTCGAATGCCCCGGCAAACCGGCGCCGGATCTCCCCGGCGGAGAGATCCTCGTAGCCGAGCCCGTGGAGCTGCGCGCTGCGCCGGGCGCCCTGAAGCAGGGTGCCGCCGGGCGGGCCGATCATCAGCCCGCCGGTTGCAGTCAGCAGGGAGCACCCCGCCTCCCGTTCCAGCTCGGCCCATTTCTGATAGGCGCGCTGCACCAGCGGGACGTATTGCGGATGCTCGAAGTAGGCCTCCCGAATGATCCGGCTCCGGCCGGTGGAAGATCCCAGCGCATGGGGCGGCCGGAACCGGTCCCACCCGATCACCCGTATGCCCCGGCGGGAGAGCTCGAGCGCGGTCATGCTGCCCATCGCGCCCAGCCCGGCGATGCCTACTTGGTAGCTGCCCACGGTGGGTTATCCTACCCGCATGCCGGATCGCGACGCAACGCGCTACACGCTGATCGACCTCGAGCACATGGGGCGGCGCCAATCGGTGGCCGCCTGCGTACTGGAAACCTCCGAGGGCCCGCTGGTGGTGGACCCCGGCCCGGCCTCGACCCTTCCGGCGCTCGAAGCCGGTCTTTCCGGTATCGGCCACCGAGTCGGCGATTTGTCCGGGTTGCTGCTGACCCACATTCACCTCGATCATGCCGGCGCGGCCGGCACCCTGGCCCGCAACAACTCCCGGCTCCGGGTCTACGTCCATGCCCGGGGCGCCCCCCACCTGATCGATCCCTCGAAGCTGCTCGCCAGCGCGACCCGGCTGTATGGAGCGCGGATGGAGGAGCTCTGGGGCGAGGTGGCGGCGGTACCGGAGGCACAGGTCCAGGTCCTCGAAGGCGGCGAGCACCTCGTGCTGGGCGGCCGGAAGATCGAGGTCGCCCATACTCCGGGCCACGCCTGGCACCACGTTTCCTATTTCGAGCCCGCCAGTGGCACCGCCTTCGTGGGAGATACGGCCGGGCTCCTGAGCCCCGGCATCCCCTGCGTCCTTCCCGTGACTCCGCCGCCGGATTTCGACCTGGAAGCCTGGCTCGGATCGCTGGACCGAATCCTGGAGTGGAAACCCGGGACGATCGTGCTCACCCACTTCGGCCCCTCGCACCAGCCCGGTCGTCACCTGGAGGAGCTGCGCCAGGGGTTGATCGAGTGGGCGGGTTACGCGCGCCAGAGTCTGGCCCGGCCGGGTACCGACGCCGAGCGGATCGCCTGGTTCACCAGCCGCCTCACCGAGTGGATCGCCGGACGAGTGGAGCCGGCGCGGGCCAGTCGCTTTCTGGCGGGCGCGGGGCCGGAGGCCTGCTGGCACGGCCTGAGCCGCTACTGGACCAGAAAGCTCGTCGCCCCATCCTGAGACACCGAAGTGTGCAAAAACGAATCACCTGTTACGTCGCGGAAAAGGTAAGGACGCGAGGGTGACTGGTCGGCCGGCGGAGGCGAACCGGTCGGTGCGGGCATCGAGGACGGCGGGAGGCCGTCGGCGATGCCCGCTCTTGTTGCTGGCGGGAGGAGTGACGGAGATGACGGGAATCGACTACGGCTTCTTGCGTGCGCCGGCTCCGACCATCACCAGGCCGCCGACGATGGCGGCCACGCCTACCCAGGAAGGAACGGTGCGCTTTTCCTCGACCGAGGCCTTGAGCCCGCCGACCTCGAGCACCGTGTCGGACGTCGTCACGCTGAGCCCCCGCACCAGGATGTATATGCCGGCTGCAGCCACCAGAATCCCTGCCAGAACAAGGCCTCTCATTCCTGACCTCCGGCGTCAGAGGGCGGAGACGGTTCGCTCCGGTGCGGGGAAGCTACCCGTCGCGGTGGATTGCGCCAGAGAAACCCCATGAGGGTCATTCGCCGCTGGCTCAAGGGAATCGGGTGGACCCTTCTGCTCCTATTGGTGCTGCTCGCCATTCCGGTGCTGCCCCGGATCACCATGCCGCGCTTCCCGGCTCCACCCGGGACCGATTCGCTCGAGCTGGTGGTGAACCCGGGGTATCGGGCCAATCCGCTGGCCGAGTTCTTTCTGGGCACCGAGTACCGCGACCTGTGGACCGAGCCCATCAAGGTGGAGGTGCTCGATCTCGTGGCCTACGAGGGCGGATTGCGCCCTACGAAGGAAGGCGGCGGCCAGGAGACCCGGAGCCTGCACTTCGAGACGGCGGACGGCCGCCACTTCATTTTCCGCTCGGTGGACAAGGAGGTTCTCCGCCTCCTCAATGCCGGCCTCAGCCGGAGCCCGGTGGCATGGCTGGTCCACGACCAGACCAGCTCCTCGTTCCCGGCGGGGGCCCTGGTCGCCAATGAGCTGCAAGCCGCGGTCGGCCTGCCCGCCGGTACCGCCCGTCTGGTGGTGATGCCCGACGATCCGAGGCTGGGGGAGTATCGGGAGCGATTCGCCGGCGTGCTGGGGCTGGTACAGGAGGGTCACGGGGAATACCGGCGCAACCCTCCCCGCGCCGGCAACGACGAAGCCAGGGACACCGAGGAGATTCTCCCCCGGGTGGACAGCAGCTCCAGTCACCGCCTCGACGCCAGGGGATACCTCACCGCCCGGATACTCGACTTGTTCCTCAACGACTGGGATCGCCACCCCGGACAGTGGCGATGGGCCGGGGTCCCGGAGCCCTGGGGAACCCGCTGGATGGCTATCCCGGTGGACCGGGATCAGTCGTTCTCGTCGTACGACGGAGTGCTCATGGCCATCGCCCGGCTCCGCACCCCGAAGCTGGCGGTGTTCGGTCCCGAGATCCCGACGATCCGCGGTCTGATGTACAACAGCCGCTCGCTCGATCGCCGGGTGCTCTCGGGACTGGAGCGACCGGTCTGGGATTCGACCGCCGCGTTCGTAGTCTCCCGGCTTACCGACTCGGCCATCGCGGAGGCCGCCCGCAAGCTGCCCGAGCCGTACTACCGGCTGCAGGGCGCTCACCTGGTCGCGACGCTCAAACAGCGACGCGGCATGCTGCAGGCCTCGGCTATCAGCTTTTATCTGCGGCTGGCGGAGAAACCCCAGGTGCATGCCACCATGGAATCGGAGCTGGTGCAGCTCACCCATCACCCCGGCGGCGCGATCGAGCTCCGGATCGGTCCCCAGGCCGGCGCGGGGGCGGGCCAGCCCTGGTTCGTGCGCCGGTTCGTGCCCGCCGAGACCAGGAGCATCGACCTCCACCTGGGCGGCGGGAACGACCGCGTCGCAGTGGCCGGCACGCCCAGTGGCGCGATTGCGGTGCGGACGATCAAAGGTGAGTGGTAAGCGGTGAGCGGTGAGCGGGACGGCAGGCAGCTGATAGCTGATAGCTGATAGCTGATAGCTGATAGCTTCTCTTCACGGCATCGCAAACTCCCGCGCGAACGCGACATCAAAGACAAACGACTTCGCCCGGCTCCGGGTCTCCAGCACATCGGCCACCCGGCTGAGCCGGGCTGGAATGCCGAGAATCTTTTCCTGGGCGCGCTTCCCGATTTCGTTGAGCCCGCTCAGCGCGTCGATCGCCCAGTACTTGATCTGCTCCTCGACGATGGCGAGGTAATCCCGGGGGCCATAGATCCCCGCGCGCCGGAGCACGTCGGCCATGGCGCGGAACTGCGGCATGCTGGCGCCCGGCATGTCGATGGACGGCATGATCTCCGCCGCTGATGCGAGGGCGCGGTTGGGGTCCCGGGCCAGCACCTCCCTGAAGATTGTGCGATAGAAGGTGTAATGCCGGGCCTCTTCCTGGGCCACGCTGGTCAGCACCGAGCCGATGACCGGCTCGTTGGTGGCAGCCAGCTTCCCGGTGTTGCTGTGGCTTTCCTGGGTCGCCCGCTCCTGAAGCGTGGTGTACACGAACAGCCGGTAGGGGTCCTTGTCCCAGACCGGATCGAAGCCGGCCCGCAGGTATTCGAACTGCATCCATTCCAGCACCGGGGTGTCGAGCACCCTGCTGTCCCGGGCATAGTCGTGCATCACCGCGCCGTGGCGGTCCTCTTCCGCGGTCCAGAGATTGGTCCACTTCGACCAGAAGCTGTCTCCGCCGAGATAGACCGCGAGCAGGCGATGAAAGTGGGGCAGCCCCTCCTCGGTGAGCAGATTGAGCGCCAGCGCGATCCGGGCCGGCAGACTGATCCCCTCGGCGCGGCGGCGCAGGTCCCTGAGGTGCTTGTCCGGATCGGTGTCCGGAGGAGGTGCAAGCAGCTGGCTCGGAAACCAGAGCACCCGCTTGTTCTCATGCACTTCCATGAGGTTGTGGACCACCGGCTCCAGATCCGCCAGGACCTCGACCTTCGCCAGGGTTTCGATTTCCACGCTCATGGCTCTCCGATCGGCGCGCCGGGCGGCTGCGCGAAGGGCCGGGGCAGGCTCTGCGGGTCCCAGGGCCGCGCCAGGTAGCGGGTTACGTCGGCCAGCAGCTGGGACAGATGGGCCGCGCCCTCGGCCTCGCTCTCCCGGTCGCGCCGGAGCCCCGGCAACGCGGCCAGCTCTTCGGCCAGGGTGCGGAGCCGGAAGGTCGCGATCGAGCGAACTTCCGGGCTCCGGGTGGTCGCGGCCAGCCAGATCAGCCGGTCCACCACCACCCGCTGGGCGGCCCGCGCCAGGGCCGTGTGATAGGGATCGTCTCCCGGGGACTTTTCGGTCGCGGCCAGCACGCTGTCGATCACTTCCACCAGGCCCGGCTGGGTGGTATCAAGAGAATGCTGCTGCACCAGCCGCGCCGCCCGCTCCGGATTGAAGAGCAGCTGGACCACCATGTCGGCGGCCGCGGCCGCGGGAGTGATCGCGTCGAACACCGGGCTGGTGACCTTGTCGAAGGTTTCCCCCTCCGGCATGCCGGAGGGACGCGGCGGGATCCGGGCCAGCACGCTGCGCGGAATGGCGAGCTCCGCCGGCCTCAAGGCCTGCAGCACCGCCGAGAGCGCCCGGCGCTGCTCGGCGGGACTCACCGCACGGGTGGGCTCCTGATTGTCGCCCCGGAGCGCATAGGTGTAATACTGCCCGCCGATCGCCTTGGTCGCGGCCTCCACCTGGTAGCGATGGTGGAGGTAGAGGGGGACCAGCACGTCCTCCAGCGCGGCGAGTGGGCGGTCCCGCTGGATGGTCTGCTCGCCAAAGCGGGCCAGCGCCGCACGGCGCACCCCCAGCATGCGGGTCAGCTCGACCGCGGCGTCGGTCCCGTTGTCCCAGAGGTGGGTGGTAGGATGCGCGCTGCCCAGCGGCCTGGCGTCCTGATCGCTCAGGAAGTGAAGCCCGCGCCCCCGTGCCGAGGTCAGGATCTCCTCCAGCAGCTTCTTCTGGTCGGCGCGAGGCCCGAAATCGGAGTAGCCGTATTTCACCGCTTCCTTGTCCCAGGCGCCGATCCCGGTGGCGTAGGCATCGGACAGGTCGATGGTGCCATCCCCGGCGAGCCTGGCCACCGGATGCGGGTAGTCCATCACCGAGGCCCGGTTCGCGGTGCTGGCGATGTAGTTGTGCTGGATTCCAAGCGTGTGCCCGACCTCGTGGGCCGAGAGCTGCCGGAGCCGGGCCAGCGCCATCGCCTCCGCCGCGCTGGCGCGCTCGTCGCCGGTCCGGTAGGGCGCCAGCAACCCCTCGGCCAGCATGTAGTCCTGTCGGACCCGGAGCGAGCCCAGGGTGACGTGCCCCTTGATGATCTCCCCGGTCCGGGGATCGGTGACGGTGTTGCCGTAGCTCCATCCCCGGGTGTGCCGGTGGACCCACTGGATCACGTTGTAGCGGACGTCCATCGGATCCGCGCCTTCCGGGAGCAGCTCGACCCGGAACGCATTGCGGTAGCCGGCGGCCTCGAACGCTTCGTTCCACCAGCGGGCCCCCTCCAGCAGCGCCGACCGGATCGGCTCCGGCGCGCCCCGATCGAGGTAGTACACGATCGGCTTGACCGGCTCGCCGACCGCGGCGCCGGGGTTCCGCTTCTGGAGCCGGTGCCGCGCGATGAACTGCCGGGTCTGGGGCGTGCCGAGCGGCGCGCTGAGATCGCGGTACGATACCCCGAAGAATCCGGCCCGGGGATCCAGCTCCCTGGGGGTGAAGCCGGGCTCCGGCAAGGCGACCAGGGAAATCCGCTGCCGGATCGTCACGGCGTCGGCCGAGGGCGCCACATCGCGGAGCCAGCCCCCGGGATTCTCCCCGGTAAATGTCAAACTGGTTTCGATCTCGGTGTTCCGGGGAAACCCCTTGGTGCTGGGCAGATACAGCGCGCTTCGGGACAGGTCGAGCCGGAACGTTCCCTGACGGGTGCGGGTCAGGGTGCCGACCACATTGTGGACGTCCCGGAGGGCAAAGTCGGTGGCATCCACCAGCACGGCGCCCCCGGTCTCCGCTTCGGCCCGGAATCCCCAGAGCGTCGAGGTGGCGAACGACTCCTCCACCGCCCGGCGGGCCGCCTGTGCCGTGTCGCTGGCCCGGAAGCCGTAATTCGGCTGGGTGAGCAGCACCTTGTTCCCCACCCGCGCGAAGCGGACGACCCGCTCCCCCCCGATCTGACCCCGGTCCAGCCCGATGTCGTTGGATCCGAGCCCGGTGGGTGCCCCGGTGATGTAGAGAAACTCCTCTCCCAGGCGGGGGATTTCCAGCCAGAGCTTTCCGGCAGCCGCATCCCAGTACAGCGG
>DATFGC010000352.1:0-2373 GCA_035249765.1 Gemmatimonadales bacterium
GCGCCAGCGCCCACCCGCCCGACGCGGGGTCGAGTAGTGGGCCCAGCGGGGGGAGCGGTCCCACCGGCCGGGCCCCCGCATAGCAAAGGGCCGCGAGGAGTATCGCGGCCAGAAAAGCCAGTGACCTGTACCGGGGAGCCATCACCCGGAACCATGATCCCCGGCGCCGAGGTTGTCAAGCAGAGTGTCCCGGGCGAGACTACTTCCATGCGAACTCCATCCGCGCTGCTCTTGTTCCTGCTGGCGTCCTGTGCGACCGCCACCCCGGTCACCACTCCCGACCCCGCGCCTTCCGCGCCCCCCGCGTCCTCCGCGTCCTCCTACGATCTCGTCCTCGAAGGCGGAAAGATCGTAGACGGCACCGGCGCCGCCTGGTTCTGGGGCGACGTCGCCGTCCGCAACGGCCGCATTGCGGTGGTAGCGCCCCGAGACGGGCTGCGCGGAGCCCAGGCGGCGGAGCGGCTCGATGTCCGCGGCCTGGTGGTGGCGCCGGGTTTCATCGACATCCAGAGCCACTCGCGCCAGAACTTTCTCCGCACCGATGGCCGGGTGATCAGCAAAATCACCCAGGGCATCACCACCGAAATCATGGGGGAAGGCGGCACCAATGCCCCCGCCAACGAGAAAACCGGCTTCGATCCCGAGGAAGCGCCGGACGAACACGATTTCCGGGGCGCGCGGGGCTTCGACAAGTGGCTCAAGGCCATGGAGACCCACGGGGCCGCTCCCAACTTCGGGTCATTCGTGGGCGCGAGCACCATCCGGATGTACGGCAAGGGCATGGCGCCGGGCGAGGCCTCGCCCGCCGAGCTGGACAGCATGCGCACCGCGCTCCGCAACGCCATGGAAGACGGCGCTTTCGGGCTGGCCTCGGCGCTGATCTATCCGCCGGGGAATTACGCCGGAACCGGCGAGCTGATCGAGCTGGCCAAGGCCATGGCGCCCTACGGCGGGGTGTACATCACCCACATGCGCTCGGAAGGCAACGCCTGGCTGGAGGCGATCGACGAGGCGATCCAGATCGGGAGCGAAGGCGGGGTGCCGGTCGAGATCTATCATCTCAAGGCCGGCGGCACCCGCAACTGGAGCAAGACGCCGCTGGCGATCGCGAAAATCGATTCGGCCCGCGCCGCCGGGGTGGATGTGCAGGCCAACATGTATGCCTACACCGCGGGGGGCACCGGGCTCACCGCCTGCCTGCCTCCCTGGTCCAGCGCCGACGGAAAGCTGTTCGACAACCTGGCCGATCCGGCGGTGCGGAGCCGGATGCGAGACGAGATGGCCCAGGTGCAGGCCCAGTGGGAAAACCTCTGCGAGCTGGGCGGCCCGGAGAACGTGCTCTTCCTGCAATTCGAGAAGCCGGCCAACGCCCAGTACGCGGGCAAACGGCTCTCCGAAGTGGCCCAGCTGATGGGGAAAGACTGGCGCGACGCCGCCATGGACCTGATCACCTCGGAGCGGTCCCGGGTCGAGACGATCTATTTCCTGATGAGCGAAGAGAACGTGAAGCTCAAGATGCGACAGCCCTGGATGAAGTTCGGGACCGACGCCGGCGGCAACGACCCGACCCAGCCCGACGGGCTGACCCATCCAAGATCCTACGGCAACTATCCCCGGATCCTCGGCAAGTACGTCCGCGAAGAAGGTGTGCTACCCCTCGAGGACGCGGTGCGCAAGATGTCCTCGGCGGTCGCGACCCGGCTCTCGATTCCGGATCGGGGGCTGGTGCGTCCGGGATTCTTCGCCGACCTGGTGGTCTTCGATCCCGCCACCATCGGCGACCGGGCCACCTTCGAGCAGCCCCATCAGCTCTCGGTCGGGATGCGCCACGTGCTGGTGAACGGAGTGGCGGTGGTGCGGGACGGGGCGGTGACCGGGGCCAAGCCCGGGCGGATCGTGCGGGGGCCGGGGTGGAAGGGCGGTGAGAGGTGAGCGGTAAGCGGTGAGCCATCGCGAGGCCGCAGAGCGGCCGTCCAGTCATCGCGAGGACCCGAAGGGTCCGTGGCGATCTCCCCGAGATTGCTTCGGGGCCTTCGGCCCCTCGCAATGACGCGGGTCCTGGGGGTCAGCCTGTTCCTGCCTTCGTCAACCGCGCAGTCAATGCAACCGTCTCGACATGGCAGTCATCCCTGGACACTCGGACCCCTGACATAACCCAGGGAAGGTATCCCGCAGCCTGCACTTCGACGCGGTAAGTGCCGGAACGCTCGGAGGCCAATGCTGCGGTTCGCGCGCCTGGCGGGAAATACGGAGGGTTGACCGTCTCGGAGTACGACCCCTCGGTCGCAATGACTGTGACCTCCCCCTCAATGGGGTTTCCGGTGGCCCCGTCAACGATTGTAACAACAATTCCCGCCTTCTGACTTGCATCGC
>DATFGC010000353.1:0-3063 GCA_035249765.1 Gemmatimonadales bacterium
CGCCCGCGATTTCGCCGAGCTCACCGCCGGCCGGCTGCCGCTCGGTGTCACCGCAAGCGAGCCCCGGGTGATTGAGGAATACTTCGCCCGGAACGGCATCGGCTTCGCCACCCGGGTCTTCGACCTGGGCATGATGCGCTACGAGCTCATGGGCGGCCGGGTCCACCGGCTCGACGGACAGGCGAGCGCCCTGTGGGCCTACCGGGGAGCCGACGGCCGGCTGCTGGTCTGCCAGATGTATGAGGGAAGCGTGACCGAGCTGCCTCCTCCCGTCGAGATCCGCGAACACAACGGCATCACCTTCCAGGTATACCGGGAGGGAAGTGCTACGCTGGTGTTCTGGCAGGAGGGCGAGGTCGTCTGCGTGCTGGTGTCTGATGCATCTTCCGAAACCGTCATCCAGCTCGCCTTCGCCAAGGCGGTCAAGCTCTGACCCGACCCGGTCATCGCCCCATGCTGATGGCCAGGAACGGAACCGTGAAGAAACGCTGATACCGGCTCACCTGGGGCGCTCCCGACGAATGGTCGGTGACGCTGTATCCCAGCACATAGTGGCTCGAGCCGGCTCGAAGCCGGAACCGGGGCGACAGGACCAGGCTCACTGCCAGCTCGGAATTGAGCGAACCGCGGTCCCTCGACTCATACAAAAACAGCGATCCGTTCGAGGGTCTCGCCTCGACCGATCCGGACCGGCGCTGCGGACCCGCGGCAAAACCTGCCAGGTCCAGGTTGAATTCCAGATGTACCGGACCGGCAACCCGAAGGTCGGTGGCGACCGCGACATTGATCCCGTACACCGCCGGATCGATCGACACCCGGTCGGTCAGGGCCCCCGTCACCGTGCCCCGGTTCCGGAAATCGGCGGGCGCGCCCCCATAGGCCGTCGCGCGAAGTCCGAGGCCGACAGACCAGCGGTCCGGGACGATGCCGACGTGCCGGAAGCCGGCGAGCGAGAAGCGTCCGGCGTCCCCATCGAAACCGGCGGAGGCATCCCAGGACATCCTGAGTGCCTGTGCTCGGAGCAGCGAACCCGGCATCAGCAGCAACAGCAGGCCGAGGAAGGAGGCGGAGCGGGCAATGGGCATGGAGTCTCCAGTCCGGTGCTACAGGAACGTCGCGATGGCGCTGAGCGGTTTCCGCACCAGGTTGGGGACCACCGCCCCCTCCGCCGGGTATCCCGCGACCACCAGCATGACCGGCCGTTCGTTGGCCGGCCTGCCGAGCAGCCGGCTCAGGAACCCCATCGGGCTCGGAGTGTGAGTCAGGCTGACCAGCCCGGCATGATGCAGCGCGGTCAGCAGGAATCCGGTGGCGATGCCGACCGACTCCATGACGTAGTAATGGGTCTGGCGGCCGCCGTCGGGTCGCACGCCGTACCGCTCCGCAAACACCGCGATGAGGTAGGGAGCGGTCTCGAGATACGGCTTGTGCTCATCGGTGCCCAATGGTGCCAGCGCGGCAAGCCAGTCCGCCGGAGCGGTGGCGTAGAACTCCGCCTCGGCCCGCTCCGCCGCGACCCGGATCGCCTGCTTGAGCCCGGGATCGCTGATCACCACGAAGTGCCAGGGCTGCTGGTGGGCGCCGCTGGGAGCGGTGCCGGCCGCCTCGATACAGGCCGCGATGATCTCCCGCGGCACCGGGCGGTCGCTGAACTGCCGCACCGTCCGCCGCCGCGCGAGATCGGCCGTGAAGGCCCGGCTCCGCGCCAGCATCTCCGGCTCGGGGTAGCCGCGATAGGAGCTCAATGGAACCAGAACGGGCTCGTTCCTGTCTTGCGGCCGTCCAGATGTCACCCGTGCCACCCTGAGCCTCCGGTCGATGCTCGTCCGCTGGTACCCCGGCAAATGCCGGTCGGCTCATAATAGCGCTCGACGACGGCCCGAGCGACAGGTAGCTTCCGGATGGCTGCGCCCCCGACAAGGAGTCCATGATGTCATTCCTCCCGACCTCGTTTCCCCGATCGGCACGCCTGGCCTGCGTTGTTCTCCTGACGGGGGCCGGAGCGCCCCTGGCGGCCCAAGTGCCCTCGCTGGGGCCCGCCGACGGCCATGGACTGGCCCCGACCGACACGGGGCGGGTCCGGGTTGGCGCGGCGGCCCCGGACTTCACGCTCGAGGCCCTCGCCGGCCCGCCGGTCACTCTGTCGCAGTTCCGCGGTCACAAGACCGTCCTACTGGTATTCTATCGGGGCCACTGGTGACCCTACTGCGCCCGTCAGCTCGGTGAGCTGAGAGACCTGTTGACCGACGCACAGCGCGCCACGACCGAGATCCTCGCGGTATCGATCGATGGGCGCGCTGAGCTGCAGAAGATGGCCGACCGGATCGCCGCGGAAACCGGCGGGAAACGGCCCGAGTTTACCATGCTTTCCGACCCGGGCCACCGCGTCATCGACCGCTATGGACTTCTCAATCCATCGGGGCGAGGCTGGCCCCACCCCACGACCTACATCGTCGACCGCGCCGGCGTCGTGCGCTGGAAGTTTACGGAGGTGAACTACAAGATCCGGCCGACCAACGAGATGGTCCTCGCGGCGCTGGCGGCGCTCCGATAAGAGGGTGGGTCATTCCGGCGGGCGACGAGGCCCAGAGGCCCCGTCGCCCCGGGTTCCATCCGACTCACACTTGTCGGCCCTATTGGGCGCCGATCTTGGACTCCGGCTGGTCCGGATCGCCGGTCCCGCCGGAGGCGACGCTGAACCTGAGCCCGGTGGTGTATTCGGGCTTTTCGCCCTTCATGAACGCCATCACTGCCTCGACGTAGGCCTGCCGGGCCTGGGCGACGGTCTTCTTCCCGGTGGCCACGTCGTTGGCGAGGTTGATTGCAAGGTAGTTCATCTCCTCCTTGTCGCACCGGGCGCTCAAGGTTCCCCGGGTACGCTCGGCGATGATGCTCCCGTCATATTCCACCAGGTCGTCGAACCGTTCGACCGGAACCCGGTAGTGGATCGACTGGGCCAGCACGTCCTTGTGGGGCTTGGGCCACCGGTGGTCGATGGGATCCCGCATCAGCACCGTCTCGATCCAGGGTCCATTCCCGTGCCAGACGATGAGCTTCTCGCCT
>DATFGC010000354.1:0-2224 GCA_035249765.1 Gemmatimonadales bacterium
TGGGTGCCCCGCCAGCGGTGCGAGATGGTGTAGCTCTCGGTGCTCTTCTGCTCCGGATACTGCATCGTCACCTTGGGCTGGAGCATGTGCTTGAAGGTGAGCGCCATGCCCTTGAGGGCCGCCCGGACGTAGCTCACCTGCCGCTCCGGCCGCGGGAGCACCTTGACGCCGATGGCCATCAGGCCGCCATTCCGGCGCCCGAGGCGCCCGGCGCCGCCGGACGGGGTGCCCGGTAGGAGCCCGAAAGGATGAGTCCGCGATCCAGCACGAAAAACACCAGGTAGCCGAGCACCAGATTCAGCCCGAAGAGGATGCCCATGGCGAGCCGGGGATTGCCGACGCCGGCCACCGTCTCGATGACCCAGATCGCCACCGTGGTGACCATGATGTACACCAGCGCCAGCGGCAGCATGACTTTCCACCCCAGCGACATGAGCTGGTCGTAGCGGAAGCGCGGCAGGGTCCAGCGAATCCACATGAACAGGAAGAGGAAAAAGAGCACCTTGAGAAACATGAACGCGGCGGTCGCCAGCGTCTGGAGCACTCCGCCCTGCTGGTCCCACGAGATGCCGGGGATGTCCCAGCCGCCGAAAAAGAGGGTCACGATCATCGCCGAGACCGTGGCCATGTTGGAGTATTCGGCGATCGGGAACATGGAGAACTTCATCGCGCTGTACTCGGTGTGATATCCCGCGATCAGCTCCGATTCGGCCTCCGGCAGGTCGAAGGGCAGCCGGTTGGTCTCGGCGAACCCGGCCACCAGGAAGATGAAGCAGGACAGGAAGAGCGGCAGCACGAACCAGAGGCCCCGCTGCTGGGTTTCGATGATCCCGGCGAAGGTGACGTTGCCGCTCAGCAGCAGCACCGGAATCAGGCTCATCCCCATGGCGACTTCGTAGGAAATCATCTGGGCGCTCGATCGGAGCCCGCCCAGCAGGGAGTATTTGTTGTTGGAGGCCCAGCCCGCCAGCGCGATCCCGTACACCCCGAGCGAGCTGATCGCGAGCACGAAAAGGAATCCGACCGGCAGGTCCGCCACCGCCATGGAAAGCGGCCCGTGATAGCGCACCGCCCCGATCAGCGGCAAGTTGGCGTCCCAGCTGACCGGGAGCGGCGCGGCCCAGGGGATCACCGCTCCGAGGAGGAGCGCGGGAATGAAGGCCAGAGCCGGGGCCAGGAAGAAAAGCCATTTATTGGCTTCGGCCGGGTAGGTCTCTTCCTTGACGATGTTCTTGATCCCGTCGGCCGCCGGCTGGAGCAGCCCCGCCCAGCCGACCCGGTTGGGGCCGTGGCGGTTCTGCATCCAGGCGCTGACCTTCCGCTCCATCAGGGTGAGCAGCGCCACCCCGATCATGGTGATCGTGAACACCACCAGCATCTTGAGGATGCTGAGAATGAGAAATCCCTTCTGATCGGGCGTCATCGCGCCCCGGCCCCGGCCGGCCGGGCCGCCCCGGTGTCGACAGCCCGGCCGGTCCCTCCCAGATCGGCGTAGCTCAGTCCCGAGAGCGAGGGGATTCCGGCCCCCAGGGCCGCGAACGCCAGCGCCGCGGTCTCCGGCACCGGCCGGCCGGTCTCCAGGCGCGACCATGCTTCCGCGGCCACCCACCAGGCCGGCCGGGCCATTCCCGGAGGCGCCTTGGCCTGGGTGAAGCGCTGGACCCGGCCGTCGCGATTGACGTAGGTCCCGTTCTCTTCGGCCATCGTGGTCACCGGCAGCAGCATGGCCGAGCCCTTGAGCCGCTCGTCGTCCACGCTGGCCAGCGCCACGACGCTGCCGGCGCGGGCCAGGCGGGCGGCCTCGGCGTCATCCAGCTCCACGTCGAGCAGCAGGACCAGTCCGGCGCCTTCCACCGCCTCGAGCGCGGCACTCCACGACGCCGTGTACCCGGCCAGCCGGGCGCCCTCGAGGTTGGGGATCCGCTCGGCGCGGAGAGCCAGATCGGGGAGGCCGGGCAGCGGCGCCTCGGGCCCCAGCGGAACCCGGACCGCCGCGGTGACCTCGCCGGCATCCACCAGCCGGCGGACCCAGGCGAGGGATTCGAGCGAGGCCCGGCCCGAAGCGAGCAGCACTACCCGACCGGAGGCGCCGCCGACCACGGCAGTGAACCGGTCGAGCGCCACGTCCCAGTCCACGGCGGCCAGCCTGCCGCCGTCGGCCAGCAGGGGGACCTCGATCCGGTCACCCCGGTTCATCCAGCGGTAGTCAGCCCGCCCCACGTCA
>DATFGC010000355.1:0-6125 GCA_035249765.1 Gemmatimonadales bacterium
TCACCGGCCGGAAGACCGAGGGATTGCCGGGTGAACCGCCCGGAGTCGTTGCGGTGCCAGGTGAGAGAGCCTCCCGCTCCATCAGGGGCAATCAGATCGTCATCCCCGTCGTCGTCGAGGTCGAGCCAGCTCACCCCGGGACCGAGCTGGCTCAGCTGATAGCTCAGCAGCGGCTGCCGGGCGTAGTCGTTGTAATAGGTCTCGGCGTGGCGGGCGTTGAGGGAGGCTGAACGGTCTTCGAAGAGGGGGCTGGGAGTTGGGAGTTGGGGACTGGGGGCGGTCCCGTTGACCGTTGACAAGCCTGCCCTGAGCGGAGCGAAGGGTTGACCGTTGACGCTTTCCCGAATCTCATACAGCCGCCCCGCGCGAGCGTCCCCGATCCGCGACGTGGTCCCGTCCCGCCAGGTGACCTCGATGACCATGGCGCTGTCGGGGGACGCCGCAAAGGCGTAGGACTGATCGGAGCCGGAGAGATACAGCCCGCCCGCGGTCACCTCGCGGGTCTGGACCGGCACCGGGCCTCCCAGCAGCCGGATCCGGGCCCCGATGGCGCGGCTGTTGGGCGCCTGCCCAATCAACCGCACCGTGAGCCGCGGGGCCGGGGCATCGTTCCGGAGAATCGCGGGGGGAGCATTCAGCCGGTTGATCACCACGTCGAGGTCGCCGTCGCCGTCCAGGTCTCCGCTCGCCATCCCGTGGGAGATGTCCGGCTCTATCCCGAAGCGCCAGGTCGCGCTCACGTCCTCGAAGGTCCGGTCGCCCCGGTTCCGGAAGGCCACATTGGGAAGCAGCAGCCTGGGGTAGTACTGCCGCTCCCGGCGCCAATCCACTCCGGTCACCGTGCTCTTGAGGCGCTCCTGGGCGTCGGCATCCATCAGATCCCAGGTGTGCCCGTTCCCGATCAGGAGGTCTTCGTACCCGTCGAGGTCCACATCGAGGAACATGGAGGACCACGACCAGCCGCTCGCCGCGACGCCGGCCGCATCGGCGATCTCCTCGAAAGTGCCGTCGCCCCGGTTGCGCAGCAGCGCATTGCGCTGCCACTGCCCCCGCTCGCTGTACTGGCCCACCTGCTTGGGCACCGCGGTGTGGGTGGGGATCTGGGTCTTCTGCCGTCTGCTGTCGTTGGCGAGCATGTCGGCCTGGAAGAGGTCCACCGCCCCGTCCCGGTCGATGTCGGCGAAGTCCACCGACATGTTGGAATTGGCGACCCGGCGGACCGCTTGCCGGGCGATCAGCCGGAAGCGCCCGGTCCCGTCGTTGATCCAGAATTGATCGGGATCCTCGAAATCGTTGGCGACGTAGAGATCGGGCGCGCCGTCTCCGTTGACGTCGTAGAACCGGGCGGCCAGGCCGAAATCCTCCGGCTCGGCGGTGAGCATCAGGCCGTCCTCGTCGAGGAACCGGGGATTGCCGGCGATCGGCTCCCGGAGGAAGCGGCCGCGGCCGTCGTTCAGGTAGAACCAGTCGGGATCGGCCCGCTGGATCAGGCTCACACCGCGGAGGTCCTCCCGGATCTGGATCCGGTAATCGGCCCGCCGCTCCGGAATGACCTCGTAGCGGTCCCCGATCTGCTTGACGATCTGGTCGAAGGCCCGCTCCTGGGGCGAGAGGGAGTCGAGCATGGTGCGGGCGCGGTAGTTGGCGACGTAGAGATCGAGATCGCCATCCCCGTCCACGTCGGCCAGCGCGGCGGTAGTGCTTCCCCGCTGCTCCGCGACGAACCCGGAGCGCCCGCTCGCGTCGGTGAAGGCGCCGCGGCCGTCGTTGAGGAGCAGCGCGTTGCTGCCGCCCATGGAGGTGACGATCAGATCCAGATCGCCGTCCCCATCCACATCGGCCAGCACCGCGCCGGTGGATGGCGCGTCCGCCAGCGCCACCCCGCGCTCCGCCGCCGCTTCCCGGAAGCGCCAGCCTCCCTGATTCAGGTAGAGCGCGTTGGGACCTTCGATCCGGGCCAGGTAGATATCGGGGAGATCGTCGCCATCCACATCGCCGATCGCCACCCCGGAGCCGTGCATCAGGTGACGGTTCTGGTAGGCCGCTTCCTCCGAGACCGTGTTGGCGAGGGTCATGCCGGTGCGGGAGGACGGCAGCGCGGTGAAACCGGCAGTGCCCCGCCCCGCGCCCCCCAGCTCGCGCCAGCGGGAGCCGTCGGCCTCCTGCCATGCCCCGGGGGGGGCGTCGCGGGAGCAAGCCATCGCGAGAACAACGGTCGCGAGGACGCGGAGGACGGATTTCGCGTCCTTCGCGTCCTTCGCGTCCTTCACCGCGTCCCTCGCGTCTTCACCCGGCTCAGCACCGCACGTCCGATGCACTCACCCTGAACCCGACCGGCGACGTTATCCATCGAGAAATGAATCCCGCCATACAGCCGGGACATGCCGGCCTCGCGGGCCGCTTCCCGGAACGATGCCAGCCGCTTGACCGGATGGCCCAGGGTGACGTGGGTCGGATCGTCGTAGGCCCGGTTGTCGCCGAACAGCACCGTCAGCACCTCGGCCGCCGCGGCCGACTGGGTGGAGTGTGCGGAGGTATAGGTGGGAAAGTTCGGGGTGATGAGCAGGGGCTGCCAGGCCGGATCGATGTAGCGCTGGATGTAGCTGACCGGGCGGAGCAGGTTGGTGGCGAACTTTTCCCGCCAGGCTCCGATGAACCCGTCGGCCACCGCGATGGCGGTGAGCGCATAGGCCTCGACTGTCCGCTCGGGTGAGAGCGCCCATTGCCCCGACAGGCTGCTGACCACGCTCATCCAGTGTCCCGCGGGAGTTCCCGACTCGCCGGGGTTGTCGGCCCAGAAGTAAGCGATCCGCTTCTGCTCCTCGCTGAGTCCCCGGCGGATCTCGTACACCTCGAGCGCTTCGGCGTAGAGCGGCGAATCCTTGCCGGTGGCGAAAGGATGCGCGGGGGGCGCGGGGCAGGCGGCCGCGCTGTCCAGCGCGAAGGTCCGCATCGTGCCCCAGGCCGGCTCCAGCGCGACCAGCGGATTGATGCCGGGCACCGTGGTGTTGGGCCGCTTGGGGCGGTTGACCGTGATCGAACGGTCCGATTCTCCCGGCCGCGCCGCCGCGGAGGGGTTGTCGAATCCGACGAAGTCGCGCTCCATCGAGAGATTCTGGGAGCGGTACTGGGCCGTGGTGGCGGTGGGGGTCCAGTAGGCGTCGCCCTGGACCGGCTGGTAGGCGAAGGTCCGCCCGGCGAACCCGTCTTTCGCCGCCCAGGCCAGGATGGCCCGGCCCAGCTGGTCCCCGTACTCCAGCGAGCGGCGGCGCACCGGCTCGGGCACGCCCTGGCCGGTTCGCACGGCCAGCAGCGAGTCGTGCAGCCGGGTGATGGCGACGCCGGTCGAGGCGAAGCCCTCGGCGTAGAGGTCGCGCAGCACGGTGGTCTGGGCCTGCATGGCCACCAGCGCGGGGTCGTAGCGCTCCTCCCGCGCGGGGCGGGGCAGCTCGGCCAGGCCGTTGAGCTGGCCGGCCATGGACCGCAGGCTGTCCGAGAACGCGGCCCACCCCTCGTACAGCGCGATCGCGGCGTAGGCCGAGGTGCGGGACGCGACCGGAGGCGAGAGCCGCTCCGCCCGGGCCAGCGCGTAGTGGGTGGCAGTCCACTTCGAGACGAACCCGGTATCGGCCGGGGGGAATGACGGACCGCAGCCCAGCGCGAGCAGCAGCGCCGGGACGCACCTTTGCCTCCAGGGCGAAAGTCGGCCACTTTGCGCCATCTTCGCGTCTTTGGGTCTTTGCGTCTTTGCGTCCAGCGGAAGGAACTCCATATGCGCTCAATCATAATGATCGTGCCGATGATCGGAACCCTGGCGTGCGGCGGCGGCGGCGCCCCGTCCCCGGCGCCGGTCGAGAGCATCCTGCGGGACGGGTCCGGAGCGGAGGTGGGCCGGGTCACGCTGCGGGAGCGGGGTGAGCGGGTGCAGGTGGACGTGCGGGTGACCGGCCTCGCTCCCGGAGAGCATGGATTGCATCTGCACGCCGTCGGGCTCTGCGAGCCGCCCGCGTTCACGTCGGCGGGCGGCCATTACAATCCCCGCAATTTCCGGCATGGCCACCGGAATCCGCAGGGACCGCACCTGGGCGACCTGGGGAACCTGTTCATCTCGTCGAACGGCCGGGGAGAGAAGACCGTGGAGCTGGTGGGGCCGGAGGTGCGCACCGGGATCAAGCCGCTGCTGGGCTCGACCGGATTGGCCCTGGTGGTGCACGCCGAGCCGGACGACGAGACCACCGATCCGACGGGCAACAGCGGGGCGCGGGTGGCCTGCGCGGTGATCGGGCCCTGAGCGGGTGAGCGGTGAGCGGTAAGCAGTGAGCGGGACCCGCCTTTCCCGCTCACCGCTCACCGCTCACTGCTCACCGCTTACCGTTCAGTCATTCGCCCGCTCCCCCATCATCCGGCGAATCGGCACCACCATCACCCCAAGCACCGCCGCGGCGATGAAGAGCGAGAAGGCGGTGCGCTGGAAGAGCTGCGGCATCTGCTCCAGGTTTTCCGGATCCACGTGGCCCCCCACCAGGCCGGCGATCAGGTTCCCGAGCGCCGAGGCCATGAACCACACTCCCATCATCTGGCCCACGAATTTCTTGGGGGCGAGCTTGGTCATCGAGCTGAGTCCCACCGGACTGAGGGACAGCTCGCCCAGGGTCTGCAGGAAGTAGCTCAGCACCAGCCAGAGCATGGAGACCTTGATCGCGGCCCCGCCGCCCTCGATCACCCGGTTGGCGGCCGCGACCATCACCAGGAAGCCGAGGCCGGCGAGCAAAAGTCCGAAGCTGAACTTGGCGGGGCTCGACAGCTCGAGTCCCCGGCGCCCCAGCGCGACCCAGAGCCAGGCGAACACCGGCGCCAGGGTCACCACGAAAAAGGAGTTGGCCGACTGGAGCCAGAGGGTGGGGACTTCCCATCCCAGCAGGGTCCGGTCGGTGAAGTCGCGGGCGAACAGATTGAGCGAGGTCGGGGCCTGCTCGAAGGCGGCCCAGAAAATGGTGGCGAAGATGAAGAGCACCACGATGACCGCGACGCCCTTCTTCTCGTGGCCGGTCAATTTCGCGGCGAAGAACAGGTAGGCGAAGTAGAGCAGCGCCATCGCCAGCATGACCATCGACATCTTTTCCGCCACCGACACCGGATCGATGCGCAGCACCCCGACGGTGGCGAGGATCACCACCAGGAAAATCAGCGCCACCCCGATTCCGGTCATCAGCTTGACCCGCTGCTGCTCCTCCGGCCCGGTGGCGGGCGCCAGGCCGATGTTGCCCAGGGTGTCCGCGGCCCGGAGCCGGAAGGTCAGCAGGCCGAGCAGCATGCCGACCCCCGCCGCGCCGAAGCCGAAATGCCAGCCGACCCGCTCGCCCAGGAGGCCGGTGATCAGCGGCGCCAGCAGGGCGCCGATGTTGATGCCCATGTAGTAGATCGAATACCCCGCGTCCCGCCGGGAGCCACCCTCGGGATAGAGCTCGCCCACCGCCGCGGAGATGTTGGGCTTGAGCAGCCCGGTGCCCAGCACAATGAAGACCAGGCCCAGGAAGAAGGCGGTGTGGGCGAAGACCGAGGAGAGCGCGATACACACGTGGCCCACGGCGATGAGCACCCCGCCCCACCAGATGGCCCGCCGGAGTCCCAGCCAGCGGTCGGCGATCCATCCCCCGGGCAGCGAGGCCAGGTACACGCAGGCCGCATAGATGCCCACGATCGCCGAGGCGGCGGTCCGGTCGAACCCGAAGCCGCCGTCGAGGATGGCCGCCGACATGAAGAGGACCAGGAGCGGACGGATCCCGTAGTAGGAGAACCGCTCCCACATCTCGGTGAAGAAGAGCGTGGACAGGCCGCGGGGATGGCCGAAGAAGGAGCGCTGGGGCACGCGACCGTCCTTGGGTGAGGTGAGCGGTGAGCAGTGAGCGGTGAGCGGGAAGAGTGGTGCCCGCTCACCGCTTACCGCTCACCGCTCACTGTTTATTGAGCTTCTTCTTCAGCAGCTCCAGCTGGGCCTTCACCGCCAGCTCGGCGGCTTCCCGGTCGGCGCGCGCCCTGAGGGCGTCGAACTCTCGGTCGTTGAGCACATCGGGCGGGGGCGGCGGGGAGGACAGTCCACCGGCCTGCCGGGCCTCCTTGAACCG
>DATFGC010000356.1:0-7023 GCA_035249765.1 Gemmatimonadales bacterium
CGAGCTTGCGTGTGCGCATTGCGCAGCCCCCGCGCTGATGTCCAGTGCCGTGCCCACCGGCACGGCAGTGCGGTCACGGTAGCGCCGCTGGCTCGCTGCGTCTGTGACGACTGCCCTAAGTCGCCTGCCGGCCCCGCCACACGAGGTACACCGGAATCCCGGTCGCCACAATGAGAAGGCCGGGCCAGGTGTAGAGCGGCTTCTCGAACAGCAGGATCACCATCAGCCCCCCTACTGCCAGCAGGTAGAGGCCCGGCACCACTGGATAGCCGAAGGCCTTGACCGGCCGCGGCAGCTCGGGCCGCAGCCGCCGCAGGCGGAACAGCGCGATGGTGGTAAGGAAGTAGAAGACCAGCGCGGCGAAGATCACGTAGTCCAGCAGCTGGCCGTAGGTCCCGCTGATGCACAGCACCGAGGCCCAGATCGCCTGGGCCCAGAGCCCGAAGACCGGGGTGCGGTGCTCCCGGTGAAGCTCGCCGGCGCGCTCGAAGAACAGGCGGTCGCGTGCCATCGCCCAGTACACGCGGGGACCGGCGAGGATCAGCCCATTGTTGCATCCGAAGGTGGAGATCAGGATCGCGACCGCCATCACTGCCGCGGCTGCCCCGCCCATGGCGACCTCGATCGCGGCCGTGCCGACCCGATCCTGGACCGCGTGCTGGATGCCGCGGGCCACCGCGTCCTGGCCGCTCGGGTCGCCATAGAACGGCAGCACATTCAGGTACGCCACGTTGGTCAGCACGTAGAGCAGGCTCACCAGCCCGGTCCCGACCGCGAGCGCGATCGGAAGGTTCCGGCTCGGGTTCTGGACCTCGGCCGCCGCGAAGGTGACGTTGTTCCATGCGTCGCTGGAGAAGAGCGAGCCGACCATCGCCGCGCCCACCAGCGGGATCATCGCCAGGGTCCAGTCCCCCGTGCCCCAGAAGTCGGCGAAGTTCGCGGCCGCGACCGCCGGCTGGCGGAAGAGCGTGAGGCCGCAGAGGATCAGCACCGCGAGGGCGCCGGTCTTGGCCACCGTGAACACGGTCTGGATCGTCGCCCCGAGCCGCACCCCGCGAACGTTGAGCCAGGTGAGCAGGAGGATCGAGAGAATGGCGACGACGCGCTGCGGCGAGAGCCCGAGCTGGATCGCATCGGGCGCTCCGGGGAGTCTGACCTGGCCCAGCGGCAGAAAGACGTCGGGGCTCACCGAGGGCAGCAGCACGCTCAGGAATCGCGCGAACGCCACTGCGACCGCGGCGATAGTGCCGGTCTGGATGACGGCGAACAGGGTCCAGCCGTACAGGAATCCTGCGGCCGGCGAGAGCCCCTCGCGGAGGAACACGTACTGCCCCCCGGCCTTCGGCATCATCGCGGCCAGCTCGGCGTAGGAGAGCGCACCGATCACCGTTATCAGCCCGGTGATCACCCAGACCAGCAGCAGGCCGCCGGGGCCCCAGGGCGAGACCTGGCGGCCGATGTCGGCCGAGACGATGAAGATGCCCGAGCCGATCATGGATCCGACCACCAGCGAGATCGCCGCCAGCGGGCCGATGCCGCGGATGAACTCGGTGGGCGGCGTGGTGGTGGGTGCGGTCTGCACGGGAGCCGCCATAGCGCCTCGGTGTTGAGGGGTCTGGGTCACCGTGTCACCCTGAACGAAGTGAAGGGGACCATATCCGGCATGGCCCCCTTCCCCCTCGTGCGCTCGGGGTCAGGGTGACAGGTGTCGACTATCGGTATCCGAGTCCGTGGGGGGAGAGATCGTCGGTGGCTGGCGAGCGGCATCCTCCGCCGCCTTCACCGCCTCGTCCACCACCGCCTGGCCCGCCGCCGCGAGCCCTTTCATCACTTTGGCGGCCCCGTCCACCAGGCCCATCGTGCCGCTGATCGCCTGGATCGGCAGCTTGCCCGCGCGCATGGTGTCCTCGACCGTCTCGGTGAGCTTGGCGAAGAGCCCACCGGGCCGCGCCCGCTCCGCATATTTGCTCTCGAGGAACTCGATGTAGTCCAGCACCTGGTATCCGCGCTCGTCGCTCAGCGCGTCCAGCGCCCGCGCGATCCGCTGCTTGAGCAGGTCGTTCATCGCCTCATCCTCCCGCCCGGGCGAGACCCGGGGTACCGACCAGCTGGGCCACTGGGGTGGCGAGGTAGCGGGTGCGTGCGGCCTTCAGGGTGACCCGGAGCGTCATCTCGTGCAGCGCCGGCAGCGCACGGAACTCGGCCACCCGCTCCGGCGGGATCATGACGTAGACGAACCCGGGCTCCGGGAGCGGGCCGCGGGTCAGGAGATAGGGTTGGCCGGACGGCATCTCGGGCCGGAGCTCGTCGGCGAGCTGCACCGCGATGATCTGGAGACGCCAGTCGAGCGTCTGGCCCACGAACCGCTGCGGTGCGGCCCGGATCTCGGCCGCGCTGATCCCGGCCAGCACGCCGGCCTGCGCCGGCTTGACGTCGGCCTCACGGACCCAGCCTTCGACCTGGACCCGCACCCATTCACCCGACCGCCCGACCACTCGAGCGGCCGTGCCGGCCGGTAGCGTCGTCATCGCACCGCTGTCGGGAACCCTGCTCAGGCCAGTCTCCCGAAGCGTCTCGACACCTTCGACACTGGCGGTCGGCGGAACGGGAGGTCCGCCGGGCGCCGCGACCGGCGACGTCGGGGCGGACGAGCTGTCCGCCCGTCCAGCTACCCGCCCCTGCCGTCGCGTGGTATCGGCCACCTTCTTCGCCGGCACCGCTTCCCGCGGCACCCACCCGTCCCGCCGGACCCGGAACCATTTCCCCCGCTCACCCACGCGCTCCAGCAGGGTCCCCTCCCGCGCTCGGCCCACGATGGGTCCGTTGGGCGCTCCGCGGAGGTTCTCGCCTTCTTCGGAGCTAACGACCAGGTCGAAGCCGTCCCGCTTGGTGGGGGAGGTGGACGGCCGGTAGATCCAGCCTTCCACGGTGACTTGCCGCCAGTCGCCGTCGGCCTTCCCTGTCTCCACGGGGGTGCCGGCCGGAAGGGAAACGAGCGGGGTGCCGTCGGGATCGCGGTGCAGATCGGTGGGGGTCTGGACCCGCCGCTCCTCCTGGGCCCAGGCGGGTCCGGCGAGGAGCAGAAGGGCCACCACGCAGGCTGGTAGCCGGCTCAGGCCGGGACTAGATTGCGGCGCGTAACTCACAGTCCGGCATTGTAGAACACGCGGAGATCCATGTCAAACGGACGTCCCCGGAACCGGGTTGTCCTCGTGGTTCTGGACGGCTGGGGGTACCGGCGCGAGCGCGAAGGGAACGCCATCGAGCTGGCCTCCACGCCGGTCTGGCACCGGCTCTGGGAAAGCTTTCCGCGCACCCTGCTCGAGGCCAGCGGACTGGCGGTGGGTCTCCCGGAAGGGCAGATGGGGAACAGCGAGGTCGGCCACCTGAACATCGGTGCCGGGCGGGTGGTCCCCCAGGACCTGGTCCGCATCTCCCAGAGCATCCAGTCCGGTGAATTCTACCAGCTTCCGCCGCTGGTCGAGCTCTGCGCCCAGCTGCGGGAGACCGGCGGGACGCTCCACCTCGTCGGGTTGCTGGGACCGGGTGGCGTCCATGCCCTGGACCGGCACCTGCTCGCCTGTGTCGAGCTGGGCGTGCGCCACCGGGTACCGGCCATCGCCATTCACGGATTCCTCGACGGACGCGACTCGCCGCCCACGCTGGGCGCGGAGGTGGTTCGCACCCTCCTTCAGGACATGCGGCGCATCGCCGGGACGCGGGTCGATGTGGCGTCGTTGACGGGGCGCTACTACGGCATGGACCGGGACCGCCGTTGGGACCGCACCAAGCTCGCGTATGACGCGATGGTGCACGGCACAGGCACGCCGGTAGAGCATCCGGTGCTGGCGGTCCAGGCCGCATATCAGCGGGGCGAGACCGACGAGTTCATCAAGCCGCTGGTCCACCACCGCAATGGAAGACCCGTCGCGGTGATGCAGGACGGCGACGGCGTGCTGTTCTTCAACTACCGCAGCGACCGGATGCGCCAGATCGTCACCGTGTTGACGCAGGAGAACTTCGAGGAGTTCGACCGGGGCTCCCGCTCCCGGCTCTTTGCGGTCACGATGACCCAGTACGACCAGACCTTTCCGATCCCGCAGGCCTTTCCGCCCTTCAGCCTGGCCCGGATCCTGGCCCAGGTCCTGGCGGAGCAGGGCCGCACCCAGTTCCGGACTGCGGAGACCGAGAAGTACCCTCACGTCACCTACTTCTTCAACGGCGGGCACGAGCCGCCCTACCCCGGTGAGGAGCGTCGCCTGGTGCCGTCGCAGCGGGTAGCGACCTACGACCTCGCTCCGGAAATGAGCGCGCGCGGCATCACCGACGTGCTTTGCCGCACCATCGAGACCGGGGAGCACGACTTTCTCCTGTGCAACTACGCCAACGCCGACATGGTCGGACACACCGGCGTCCTGCCGGCGGTGATCAAGGCCGTCGAGACGGTGGATGGCTGCCTCGCGCGGGTGCTGTCCAGCGCGGACCAGGCGGGCTGCAGCGTCCTGGTCACGGCCGATCACGGGAACAGCGAGATGATGATCGATCCGGTGAGCGGCGGCGTGCACACCGCCCATACGACCAACCCGGTGCCGTTCGTGGCGGTAGCTGCGCAAGCAGCCAGTCTGCGGGCAGGCGGCTCGCTGCGGGACGTTGCTCCAACGGTGTTGCGGTTGCTCGGTCTCGAGCCGCCGGCGGACATGACCGGTCGGGATCTCAGGGAGTGCTGATGGGTGAACGCTTTGGGAAACGCACTGTCACCCTGAACGAAGTGAAGGGGACCATATCGGGCATGGCCCCCTTCGCTGCGCTCAGGGTGACAGTGACACTGGCGCTGGCACTGCTCGCGCCGAGGGCGCTCCCGGCCCAGGTGGGCCACCCTCCAGGGAGCTCGCCCTATCGCGACATTCCGAAAGGTCACACCTTCACGCCGTTCGCGGCGTATTTCGCCGGCGACGGCGGACGCTTCGGGGTAGCGCCTCACAACGGCCAGGTGTACGGGTTCCGCTACGACATCCGCACCGGCAGCACCATCCAGATGGGACTGCTCCTCGGTCATGGGGAGATGGACCGGCTGATCCTGGACTCTCTGGTCGCGGGGGGGGTGGTCACGGGGCTGGCGGACCAATCCACCACGTTCGTCGAAGCGGACATTCAGCTGAACCTCACAGGCGGCAAGACCTGGAACCGTCTCGCGCCGTTCATCGGGACCGGCATCGGACTCGCCTGGGCGGAAGACATTCCCGCCGACCGGGGCGTCTTCGAGCTGGGCACCAAGTTCTACTTTGCTCCGCACGCCGGTCTCCGCGTCTTCGTCACCGACCGCATTCACCTGCGCGGCGACGCCCGCCTCATTTTCTGGAAGTTGGACTATCCCAACTCGAGCGAGTGGGACACGTCCGGGTGGTACCAGGCCGGACTGGGCTTCGGCTTCTCCCTGTAGCGCCATGCCGGTCACCCTGACACGGACGGTCGGCTTTCGCGCCGTGCACCGCCTCTTCCGGCCAGACTGGAGCGAGGCCCGGAACCGGGAGGCGTTCGGCCCGCTGAGCGAGCCGCCGGGCCATGCCCACGACTACCGCTGCGCGGTGACGGTCTCGGGGCCGGTCGACCAGCGCATGGCCATGGTCCTCGATCTTGCCGAGCTCGACCGTATCCTTCAGGAAGAGGTGGTCGCCCGGCTCGACGGGAAACACCTGAATCGGGACGTGCCCAGTCTGGCGGGCACGACCCCCACCTGCGAGGCGCTCGCGCTGGACGTGTTCCGCCGTCTGCTGCCGCGCCTCCCTCGAGCCGTCACCCTCGAGCGGGTGCGGATCATGGAGGATCCGACGCTCTATGCCGACTGCACCGGACTCGACTGAGCCTCTCCGGCCGCCCAAGCGTGGAGGCCGGATGTCGGAGCTTGCGGCGGTGGAGGAGACCGCCGTCTGGCTGGAGGTGAACGGGCGGCCCTCGGTCACCTGGATGTGTACCCCGGAGCTGCTCGAGGAGCTGGCGGTGGGCTGGCTGCACGGCGAGGGCTACATCGACCGGGTGGAGGAGGTCCAGCTCCGGCCCTGCGCGACCGATCTGGGCTTCTGGGCGCAGGTGCCGCCGGAACGCGTGGCGGTCGTGCAGGCGGAAGGCCGGCGGCCTGTGTTGGCATCGGGCTGCGGGGCCGTCTCCACGTTTCTAGCGGAACCCACTACTGTCGAGGGCAGCCCGCTCCGGGGGCTGCCGCCCCCACCCGAACAACTGCGCGCCCTGTTCAAGGCCCTCTTCGCCCGGGGTGAGCGTTACAAGGACACCGGCGGGATACACGCCGCCGCGCTGGTCGAGCCCGCCGAGGAGGCGGCCGACGCGGCCACGCGTCTGCTGGCCCACGCGGAGGACATCGGCCGGCACAACGCGGTGGACAAGTCCATCGGCGGCGCCCTGCTCGCCGGGCGGAAGGTGGCGGGGCTCGGCCTGCTGGTCACCGGCCGGATCTCCGCGGAGCTGGCCTTCAAGGCGGCGCGCGCCGGCATCGCGTGGGTAGCGACGCCGTCGGTTCCCTCGACCCTCGCGGTGGAAATCGCCCGACGGAGCGGAATGGTGCTGGTCGGGCGCGCCGTCAGCGGCACGCCCCAGATGCACGGGGCCGCCGGTCCCGAGGCCGAGGATCACCGTTAATCAGCCGGGAGCTTTGATGCGCATCCGGGATCTCGCAGCCCTCGCCGCCCTGCTCGCCTTCCCCGCGACAGCGGCCATGGCCCAGAAGACCGGAGACCAGTCGCGCATCATCTTCACCGTCTCGGGCGCGTACATCGGGGGCCGGGGGCTGTGGGCCGTCCCCAACCAGCCGGTGCAGGACCCGCCCGCACTGGTGGACACCTTCAGCCTCAACCGGAACATCACATCGAACTTCGGCGCGGGGTTCTCCGGCGCCTACTTCCCCGGCGAGAACCTCGGCATCACCGCGGACTTCCTTCTTCTCGGACTCGGCTACGACGACACTTGCCAGATCGTGAACACGCCGGAGAGCCGGCGGAACCTGGAGGTGTG
>DATFGC010000357.1:0-3234 GCA_035249765.1 Gemmatimonadales bacterium
TCGTCCCGATCTGTCCGAAGTGCTGCGACGGGCCGGCCGCTCCGCCGGGCTCGCCGGCGGCTCGCTATTGAGGAAGGGCGTGGTGGTGGCCGAGGTGGCACTCTCGTTCGTGCTGCTGGTGGGCGGGGGACTCATGGTCCGGAGCTTCATCGCCCTGGCCAATACCGATCCCGGCTTCGATCCCAAGGGGGTGCTGACTTTCACCGCCGGGGTCAACGGCGAGAGTCCCGAGGAGCGCGCCGCCAAGGTGCGCACTATGCGAAGCGAGCTGGCGGCTCTGCCCGGGGTCACCGCGGTGACCGCGGTGTTCCCGCTGCCGCTCGACGGCACCCAGATCAACGCCCGCTGGGGCAAGGAGGAGGCGGTCACCGACGCCTCGAAGTTCCAGCAGGCCAACGTGCACCTGGTGCTGCCGGGCTACTTCGAGGCGATGGGCACCAGGGTCGTGGCCGGGCGGGTCTACACCGAGGCCGACAACCGGAACGATTACTTCGGCATCGTGGTGGACGATCTGCTGGCCCGGACCGCGTTTCCGGGACAGAATGCCGTGGGGCAGCGGCTCTACATCCGCTCGCGGGGCCAGCAGCCCGAGTGGCACGAGATCATCGGAGTGGTCGAACACCAGCGCCACGAATCGCTGGCCACCGAGGGACGGATGGCGATCTTCTTCACCGACGGGTTCTACGCCAACCACGGCGGAACCACCTCGTGGGTGCTGCGGATGGATTGCTCCGGCGGGCGGGACTGCAACCCGACCGGGCTGGCCGCCCCGGCCCGTGCGGTGGTGAAGCGGCTGGAGCCGCGCACCCCGTTTGCCCAGGTCCAGCCGATGCAGAGTCTGCTGGACCATGCGATGACCTCGACCCGGTTCGCCCTGGTTCTGATCGTGGTGTTCGCCGCGATCGCGGCGGCGCTGGCCTGTATCGGGCTCTACGGGGTGCTGTCCACCGCGGTGCGGCAGCGGACCGCCGAGATCGGGGTCCGGGTGGCGTTCGGGGCCAGCTCGGCCAGCATCCTGGGCCGGGTGATCGGGGACGGGATGAAGCTCTGCGCCCTGGGGCTCGGGCTCGGGCTGGTGGCCGCGCTCTGGCTCACCCGGGCGATGCAGTCCATGCTGGTGGGGGTCGGGCGCACCGATCCGCTCACCTTCGGGGCCATGATCGCGCTGTTTACGGTGATCGGGGTGGTGGCCTGCTGGATCCCGGCTCGGCGCGCGGCAGCGCTCGACCCGATGGCGGCGCTGCGCTCCGAGTAGGTTGTCACCCCGATGTCACCCCGAGCGTAGCGAGGGGGCCGGTCTCCGGTCGGGGTCTGGCCCCCTCCCCTTCTCCTTCGCTGCGCTCAGGACGGAGGCTGCGCTACGGGTCGGGGTGACTCCTCAGCTTGACCCCGGCCCGCACTCTTTTGGTACCAGTCCAGCCGAGGGTAGCTTGTAGGTTGCCGGCGTACCCCAGCCAGGGCTCCGCCGATGCCGGTTACTGCAAGATTGTCCAAGCTGTTCTACGAGCGCTTGGGCGAGGAAGTCGCGAACGAGCTCGTAGACTGGTTTAATCTGGTGGACGCCACCTACCGGGCCGATCTCCGGGACCTCAACGAGCTCAATTTCGCCCGGTTCGACGCGAAGATGGAGCAGCGTCTGGGCGAATTGAAGGCCCGGATCGATGGAGTGGAGGCCAGGCTCGAGGCCAAGCTCGATCATAGCATCGGAGGGCTTCGGTCTGAACTTCGAGCGGAGCTGGCCGATCAGCGGGCGGAGCTGCTCAAATGGATGTTCCTCTTCTGGGCAGGCACCGTGGTCCCCCTTGCCGGGCTGATTCTGGCACTTCACCAATCCTGATGGGGAAAGCTGGCGAGGGCGAGTCTCACTCGATCCCGGGGGAGACACCTGGGCGCCCGACCGACTTGCCAGTGCCGGAAAACCGATCCAGTTTGCTGGTATGGGCTCCTTCCTCATCCGCTGGCTGGTGACCGCTGTCGCGCTCGCCGTATGCGCACGCCTTGTTCCCGGTATCACCGTCAGCACGACCCAGGTCCTGCTGATCTCCGCGCTGGTGCTCGGGCTGGTTAACGCGGTCGTTCGGCCGATCATGGTCGTCCTGACCCTGCCGATTACGCTGCTCACGCTGGGCCTCTTCTTACTGGTCGTGAACGGCATCGCATTGGCCCTCGCCGCCTGGCTGGTGCCGGGCTTCAGGGTGGCCTCCCTTGGATCCGCCGTCCTGGGGGCACTGGTCATCAGTCTCGTTTCCTACCTGCTCGGTCGGCTGCTGGAGCCGCGCCGGTAGCCGACTCGTGAGCAACAGGTCGCCGCCATGACACAGCTGCAAAGAAAAAACCGCCCTCCGCGCGCTGCTCTTCGTCGCCGCGCACCAAGTAGGTCAGCAAGCGTCATCACCGGCGGGGTCTCCCGCATCCGGCCTGGGCAGGCCGCCGAGCTCAGGGGGCCGATCTCCAGCCGCTTCGCTCCGCTCAGCGTGACCGAGCCTGCAACCCGCACTCTGCTCCGATTGGAACTTGGAGCCGAGCTGGCCGAGCAGCGGGCGGAATTGCTCAAATGGATGTTCCTCTTCTGAGCAGGCGCCGTGGTCCCTCTTGCCGGGCTGATTCTGGCGCGCCACCAATCCTGACAGGGGGATCTCCTCCGTTGAGCCTGAAGAGTTCGATCAGCCCTTGAGTGGTTTCGACGGCACCCGCGGTGCCCGTACTAAGGCTATTCCAGCAACATGCGGTTCAGACCATATGGCTTGAACCCGATATTTTCAAAAACAGGCTCGCGAGACACCGACGGCGTTGGGCTGCCGATGCCCGAAAAGAGCGCCCAACCGGCGGTAGAATGATGGCGGTCCCCATCGGCCCGCGCCGCATCTTGCCGGATGCACGCTTGCCGACTCGGCGCCGAGGAGTCTAGCATATGGGTATGGCCGACCTGGCTCCGAAGTGGACCCGGCAGATGGTCCAGGCCCTGCCCGACGACGGCAACTGCTACGAGCTGTTCGGCGGCGAGCTGCTGGTGACCCCGGCCCCGTCCGGGTCCGCCTTCCCCGATCCGACCCTGGTGATCGAGGTCCTGTCGCCATCCACGGCCCACTTCGACCGCTTCACCAAACGCCGCCGCTTTCAGCGGGCCGGCATTCCGGAGTACTGGATCGTGGATCTCGACGCCCGGGCCGTCGATCGCTGGCGCCCCGCGGGTGAGTTGATCGCGGTCTGCCCCTCCTTCAGAACCCAGTGAAC
>DATFGC010000358.1:0-2357 GCA_035249765.1 Gemmatimonadales bacterium
CATCCCCGGCCTGGGAACACCCGAGTACGACTACATGAACTTGTTTGGACAGGCGCTGGGCGCCCCTGACTCTCGCCTAGTGCAACGCTTGGTGAAGCAGGAGAAACTGGCGTCGGAAGTAGTGGTGTGGCTCCACCCCCGGGAGCTCGGAAGCAGCTTCGTCGTGAGTGTCACCATGGCCCCCAACCAGGAGGAAGGCCTTCCCCGAGTCGAGCAGATCATTGATGCGGAAGTGACCCGACTGCTGGCCTCGGGCCCGCCCCAGGCGGAGCTTCAGCAGCTCGCGGCCAAGCAGCGATTCGGATTCCTCCGCGCCATCGAGAAAGTGGGGAACTACGGCGGCTCGGCCGACCAGCTCGGATGGGGCGCCATCTTCGCCGGTACGCCTCACTACTACCGGGAGCAGCAAACCCGGCTTCGGTGCGCCACGACCTCGCAGGTGGTGGGAGTGGCTCGCACCTGGCTCTCCGCCGGATCCTTCACATTGACGATCAGCCCTATCCCTAAGCTCACCGCGCGAGCGGAGGATGTGGAGCGTTCCGGCGTTCCGACGCCTCTTCCCACGCCGAACCCTCCATTCCCGGCCGCGCAACGCTTCCGCCTGGGGAACGGGCTGTCCGTAGTGGTCCTGGAGCGCCCCAGCGGTCCCGTGGTCCAGGCCAACCTGGTGGTCCGGGGAGGAAACGCCGCTGACCCCATAGGGAAGGAAGGGCTCGGCACCCTCATCAACAACCTGCTGCTGAAAAGCGCGGCGGATCGCAGTGCGGCGCTCGGGGCCCAGCTGGCGGGGAGCGTGGTGCTCGATGCCTCGGTATTCAGCCTGTCCGCCGTGCGGGACAGCATCGGCGGAGCGCTGGCGCTCCTGGGCGCAACGATCCGGACCCCGCCATTCACAGAAGCGGCGCTGGAACAGGCCAGGAAGACCGTGCTCGCGGCGGTCGGCGATGAGCTGGCGACCCCGCGGCTCGTGGCGGCACGGGTTGGACCGCTCACGCTGTACCCGTCCGGGCACCCCTACGCCCGGCCCTTGAGCGCCACCGGACATCGCGAAACGGTCGCATCCATTACCCCTAGTGATGTGGCGACCTTCTATTCCTCGTGGTTCCGGCCCAACAACGCGACCCTCGTAATCGCCGGCGCCGTCTCCGTCGCGGCGCTCCGGGCACAGGTCGAGCGCGCCTTCGGGCCCTGGGCAGCCGGGCCGACACGGACGCTGCACTATCCAGCCGTTCCGCCTCGGAGCGGGCCGTCCGTTGTGTACCTGGTCGACGCGCCCGGCGCGACCCAGACCGATATTTCGGCAGGCTTCCTCGCGAAACCAACCACCGACACGACCGAGATCGTCACCGAGCTCCTGGCCCGGGTTGTCGCGGTCGGCACCACTTCGAGACTGAACGCGAATCTGCGGGAAGGGAAAAGCTGGGCGTACTTCACAACCATCACGCGCAACCAGGGAATCGGTCCTCGGCCGTTTCTCATCCGTGCCGCGGTTCAACCGGACAAGACGGTCGAATCGATCAAGGAAATCGCCGCCGAGCTGAACGCTCTCCTGGACACCCGTCCCGTTTCCGAGGCGGAGCTCGCCCTGGCGCAGAACACTCTCGCCGACGGACTGGGCAGCCGGTTCGAAACCTCGGCCGGGGTGGCATTGGCCGGCCACCAGGCCGAGATCTACGGCTTCCGTCCCGATTACTTCGCCACCTATGGCGATCGGGTGCGCGCGGTCCGGCCAGCGGAGGTGACGGCAGCGGCTCGACAAATGTTCAGGCAGGGCGTGACCTGGCTGGTGATCGGCGATCTCGGCAAGATCGAGGGCGCGATCCGGGCACTCAACCTCGGCGAGGTCAAGGTGATCCCCGCCGACGCGCGGAGCCTGCGGTAGTACCGGCGGGCGGACGGACAATCTCGTGACTCAACCGTCCGCCGTTCCGCCGGTTCGTCCGGCCGCCTACATTAAAGGCTCCCGCACCGTCCCCCAGCAGGAGCTTGCCCGTGTCGCCCGCCCGTGTCCGGCACCCGACCCGTATCCTCCTCGGCCTCTGTCTGGCCGCAGTACCCGCCGCCGCCCAGGACTCGGCCGCTACCCGGCCCGCCCCCCGCACCGGCGACGCCAACGGCAGGAAAGTGCTGACGGTCGACGACTACACCAGGTGGCGCACCATTGACGCCTCCGCCATCTCGGCCGATGGGAAATGGGTCGCGTACGGAATGCGGTTCACCAACGTGGTGGCGCCCGATGCCAAGCCGGTGCTCACCCTCCGGAACCTCGATACCAGCGCGGACGTCACCATCCCGGACGCGATCAACCCGCAGTTCTCCAGCGACTCGCGCTGGATCGTCTATCAGATCGAAATCCG
>DATFGC010000359.1:0-2276 GCA_035249765.1 Gemmatimonadales bacterium
CCACCATGATCGTGGAATCCGGGCTCGACGTTCCCAATGCCAACACCATGGTGGTCCACGACGCCCATCGGCTGGGGCTGGCGCAGCTCTACCAGCTCCGCGGCCGGGTGGGCCGGAGCCACCGGCGAGCCTACTGCTACCTCATCGCCCCCGACATGATCGATCCGGTGGCCGAGGAAAGACTCAAGGTGCTGGAGCATCATACCGATCTGGGCGCGGGTTACCGGATTGCGCTCAAGGACCTGGAAATCCGGGGGGCCGGAAACCTGCTCGGCGCCGAGCAGTCGGGTCATGCCCATGCGGTGGGATTCGACCTCTATCTCCGCTGGCTGGAGGAGACGGTCAGCGCCCTCCGGGCGCAACGACGCGACGACGCAACGACACAACGTGGGCTGCCCCAGCCGCCGGAGGTGGTGTTCGATAAGCCGGCCCATCTGCCGGACCGCTATATCGCCGACGACGACACCAAGCTCGATCTCTACCGCCGACTGGCGCGGGGGGTCTCATCCGGCGAAATTGATGAGTTGCGGCAGGAAATGCGGGAGCGGTTCGGACCCCTCCCGGAGGAGGCCGACCGGCTGCTCGATCTGTCCCGGCTCCGGGTGCTCGGCGGAGCGCTGGGAATCCAGCACATTCTGGTCCGGGGCGACGAAGCCCGGGTGTCGTTCCGCGCCGGTGCGTCGCCCCGAATGGCCCGGCTCACCTCCGCCCTCGACAACGTGCAGCTGGCGGCGGATGTGCGCCGTACCGTGCCGCTCTCCCTCCGGCTCACCCGGCTGGGTGGAGAGGCGATCATCCCCGCGCTGGTCCGGGCGCTGGTGACGGTCAGTACGGTAAGCGGTGAGCGGTGAGCGGGAGGGGTAGTGACTGGGAAAGCTTTTCCCGCTCACTGCTCACCGCTCACCGCTCACCATCAAGGAAGCCCACTTTCACGGAAGAGATCGTCATGCGTCGCGCTGGATTCGCACTCGTAGCCGCTGGACTCGTGGTCACCGCCTGCGGCGGCCTCCGGGACACCTTCACATCCCGCACCGATACCGCGGCCAAGGTGGGCGATCTTGAGCTCCCCTCGGCTCGGGTCGCCGAGATCATTACCCGGCTGGGGGGCCCCACGGCCAACCCGGAGGCGGCCGGGCTGATCACCGGCATCTGGGTGGACATGGCGCTTTTCGCCGACCGGGTGGCCCGGGGTGAGCTGGAGACCGATTCGGTCACCCTGACCAAGCTCATGTGGCCGCAGATCAGCGAGTCCAAGATCCAGGCCTGGCACGACTCGGTCATCGCCCGGCGCAGCGCGATCACCCCGGCCGAGGTGGACAGCTTCTACAACGCCGGGGAGTTCCGCCTCTTCCAGCACATCCTGATCATTCCCTCCGGCTCCACCGTAGCCGATACGGCACGGGCCCGGAGCCAGGCCGAACGGGTGCTGGCCCAGGCCCGCACCGGCGATTTCGCCAAGCTGGCCCAGCAGCACAGCAGCGACGGCAGCAAGAGCGACGGCGGCTATCTCCCCCCGGGTCCCCGCGGCACCCCGCAGCGGCCGGTGTTCGTTCCCGAATTCGAAGGGCCGGCCTGGGAGCTGGCGCCCGGCGGCATCAGCGGGGTGGTCAAATCGCAGTTCGGCTTCCACATCATCCGGCGGCCCCCGATGGCCGAAGTCCGCGAGCGGATGACCCCGTTCTACACCCAGATGCAGGTAACCAGGGCGGATTCGGCCTACATGGCCGATCTCACCACCCGGAGCGAGCTCAAGGTGAAGCCCGGGGCGGCGGCGGCGGTTCGTACCGCGGCGGCCGATCCCGGCGCGGCGCGGAAGTCGGGCAAGGAGCTGGTGAGCTACAAGGGCGGCTCGTTCGAAGTGAAGGACCTGGTGCCCTGGCTCGAGGCGCTGCCGATGCAGTCGGCGGCCCAGATCAAGACCGCCAACGACACGATCCTGGAAGGGTTCGTGAAGTCGCTGGCCCAGAACGAAATCCTGCTCAAGCAGGCGGATTCGGCCAAGGTCATGGTCAATCCGGCGCTGTTCCAGCAGATGACCAGTCAGTTCAGCACGGTGATCGTGGCGTTGCGTGACGCCATGGGACTCAGCGGGCCGGAATTCGCGGATTCCTCCAAGACCCCGGAGTCGGAACGACGCACCCTCGCCGCGAACAAGGTGAACGAGTACTTCGACAAGCTGGTGAAAGGCGAAGCCCAGTTCCGGCAGATCCCGCCCATGCTCTCGGCGGAGCTCCGGAGCGAGGGAGATTTCAAGATCTACCAGCAGGGCGTCGCCA
>DATFGC010000360.1:0-10891 GCA_035249765.1 Gemmatimonadales bacterium
GGGTCGGCATCGTCGCCCTGACCCCGCACGATCTCCATGCCGTTCTTGCGCAGATAGACGCTGTCCCGCTCGATCGCCGGAATGGTTTCGTTGCGGGTGATCGAGGGCGGAATGTTCCAGTACGGCTGGAAAATGACGTACTGCATCTCCTCCACGAATACCGGGGTCTCGGTGTTGAGCGCCTTGCCCACGATGACGCCGGTCCGGAACTCGGGAGACCCGCTCGCCCGGGGCGAGCTCCATGCGGTCAACTCGAACATGGGAATGTTGACCAGCAGGAAGGGCGCGTTGGGCAGGTCCCGGAGCCAGCGCAGCCGCTCCAGGGAAAGCTCCAGCTGATGGACCCGCCAGGAAGCCGGAACGTTGAGCTCGTCGAGCGTCTCCTTGCCCAGCACGCTGTCCTGAGCGAGGCCGTGACGCGCCTGGAACCGGCGGACCGCGTCGACCAGTACCCCTTCGTAGCGCGCCGGCGCGCCGGCCTCGCCGGCCAAGTCCCCGGTGACGGTGAGGCGGCGTGCCAAATCGGGCAGGCTCGCGGTGGTGTCGCCGGGCTTGAGCGGGATCGGAAGCCGGAGCGGCTGTTCGAGCAGCGAGTCGGCCGTGCGCTTCCGGAACTCGCCCAGGGCGGTGCGGGTCAGCCGGTACTGCTCCAGCGGCGGCTCCAGCTCGCGGACGATTTCCTCGAAGCTGCCGTCGCGAAGGGCGGCCTGGAGCAGGGCGACGAAATCGTGCTGCTCCTTGAGGGCGTCGATGGAATAGCCGACCGAGCGGGGCGTTACCCGACCCAGGTGGATGTGGCGAAGAAACTCCAGCACGGAGTGACTCAGCCCGGCGTCGAGCCGCGCTACGGCAGCCGGATCGGGAGAATCCTGATCCGAGATGCTGCGGGCCATGCTGTCCAGGGCGCCGGCGTAGTAATCGTCGGGGCGGAGGCCCTCGGACTCCGCATTGCGGAGGCGCTCGACCGCCTCCTTGCCCGATTTCCTCAAATCGCCGGACATGCTGACCCAGAGCGGGGTGTAACCGGAGGACTCGTAGAGCCGGCGCAGCCGGGTCAGCTCCTCGGCGCCGGGGCGGGTACCGGGAAATCCCCGGCCGTTGCGCACCATGGTCTGGAGCGCCTGAACAACGGCATCGTCCCGGGATTCCTTGGCGGCAGTATCAGTGCAACCGGGGAGGGTCATCCCCAGAGCGGCCAGGATCAGCGCATACCGGTGCAATAACCGCTTCGGAGTCGGTCGGAGAAGTGTTCTCGGCATCATAGTCTGGTAGACGAGCGTTCAAGTAGAAAGCACACCAATGCGGGGGTGTGCCGAATCGGTCCCGAGCTGGTGTATCGCAAACCGCGCACCCGAGCGAGTTCCGATACCATCGGTTGCGGCTGATGAAACTCGATCAGCTAGCATCGCTACGACCAATGCGGGATGAGACGCGGCGAGAGTGACAGGTTCATTCAGCTCTGGCCACAGGCACGGGGAGCCTTGGGTTCGCCTGTGTCTTCCTGGGTGGAACAACGGACGCGCGGGTGCTTCAGGTCGAAGGCACTGAGGATGGCCCCCCTCAGCCTCCCTGGTGGTCATAGGGTTTGACATCAAAATGTATCGGCGTTACATTTTGATGTATGAAGCGTACGACTCTCAAGCTCGACGAGGCCCTGCTCCGCCGCCTCAAGCAGCGCGCTGCCGCTGAAGGCCGCAGTCTCCAGGATCTGGCGAACCAGCTCCTCCGGCGAGCTCTGGCCGAGCGGCCAAGCCGTGCCTATGCGTTCAAATGGGTCGGCTGGGAGGCTGCCACCCAGCCCGGCGTGGATCTCCTTGATCGGGATAAGCTATTCGATTTGATGGGCGGGCGCTGAGCTGTGCGGGCGGTGGATACCAACATACTGGTGTTCGCGGAAATCCAGAGCAGCACTCACCACTCGGCCGCCCGGAAGATTCTTGCCGAATGCGCCGAAGGGAGCGCCGCTTGGGCGATTCCCTGGCCCTGCTGCTACGAATTCCTCCGCGTGGTGACCCACCCCCGAGTCTTCCACCCGCCGGTCCCGGCCGATGTCGCGCTGGCCGACCTCCGGATGCTGCTGGCCTCACCCTCGCTGATCCTGCTCTCCGAAACTTCCCGCCACGCCGAGGTGATGGAGGCGGTGGTCCGGTCGTCCGGGGTCGCCGGCAATCTCATCCATGACGCCCACATCGCCGCTCTCTGCCTGGAGCACGGGGTCAGCGAATTGATCACCGGCGATCGCGACTTCCACCGATTCCCCGAGCTCAAGATCCGCGATCCGTTCGCCGCCTCGTGATTCCTACCTCGGCTTCTTCCCCAGCGAGCGGTAGTACTCCTCCACCAGGGCCCGGTATTCCGCCGGCACCTGGGAGGGCGCGCCCAGGGCGGGGCGGTTCTCGCCATTCTGGCTGAGGCTCCGCCAGAGCTTGAACTCCCAGGTCTTGAGTCCTTCGATCACCGCGCGCTGCAATTCTTCCAGCCCCTGGGGATCGCTGAACGGCCGGCCCGACTCCAGCCGGCGGAGATCGGCGATGATCCGGTCCAGCTCCGCCTGATCCATCTCCTGCCCGGCCAGCTCCCGGCGCAGCCCTTCGGCCGCCTGTCGGCGAAGCCCGAATTCCCGGGAGAACTGCCGCGCGTCGCCCCCGTTCAGGCGGCCCGGCTGGCCGCCCCCACCGGTCTGGCCCCCGCCGGGCATGCCGAGCTGGGAACCCTGGCCCGGCTGGCTCGGATCGCCCTGGCCCTGCCGGCCTCCCTGTCCCTGCTGGCCTTGCCCCTGCCCCTGTCCCTGACCCTGTTGGCCTTGCCCCTGCTGTCCCTGCTCTCCCTGTTGCCTGCTGCCTGTTGCCTGTTGCCCCTGTTGCTGTCCCTGGCTCCCTGGCTCCCTGGCTCCCTGGCTCCCTCGTTCCTGAATTCGATCCCGCAACGACTCCAATCCCTTCACCAGATCGCGGGCCTTTTCCAGGGCGCGGTCCCGCTCCAGCCCGGAGTTCTCGCTCAGCGCTCCGGCCGCGCTCCGGATCTTCTCGGCCACCTCGTCCAGGTTTTCGCCGATCAGCCCTTCCAGGTTCCTGATCGCTTCGCTGGAGCTGGATCCCATCAGCGCCTTGGAATAGGCGATCTTGTCGCGGAGCCGGGTGTCCCGGATCGCACCCGCCGCCTCGCTCAGCTTGTTGGCGGAGCCGGGCTGATCCCGCCGAGTCTCCCGGGCCAGCCGCTCGGCGTCCGCCTCCAGCCGCGACACCTCGGAGGAGAGCCCATCTTTCCGCTCGGAGAGCCGGCGCATCCGCTCGCCCCGCTCGGTGCCCGCGGCACCGGGCAGCTCGTTGACGCCCTCCGCGATCTCCCGCTGCCGCTGGCCCAGCTCCTCGGCCCGGCGCTGCAATTCCTTCACGTCCTGGGCTGCGCTGCCGGCCCGGGCATTCTCCAGCTTCTGGGCGGCGCTGCGCAGCCGTTCCAGCGCGGTGCCACCCTGGCCCTGCGCGTTAGGTGAGCCGCTCGCGGCCCGCCGCATCGCCTCGGCCGCGTCCTGCATCCGGCGCGCCGCGTCGGCCAGCTCGGGGGAATTCTTCTCCCGGGCCAGCCGCTCCAGCCGCCGGGCTTCTTCCTCGGCTTCCCGCGCCAGCTCCCGCTGCGAGCTGCCGCCGCCCCCACCGCCACCGCCCTGCTGCCCCAGCCGGTCCCGCATCGCGTCGGCCATCCGCTGCATCCGCTCGTTTTCCTGCTGCTGTCGGCTGGCCAGCCGCTTCAGCCGCTCGGCGGTCTCGTCGAGCTCCCGCTGCGCGGCCTGCTCCTGCTCCTGCTGCACCGATTCGTACTGGTTCCGCAGCTTGTCGTTCTCCAGCTCGAACAGATCGGCCAGGTCCTCGGCCTGCGATGCCCCTCCGCCTCCGCCGCCGCCCTGTTGTCCGCCCATCTGCACCTGGACTTCGCGGTAGGCGGCTTCGGCGCGCTGGGCCAGCTGGAGCGCGCGCTGCTCCCGGGGAAGGGCTTCGCGGGGATGTCCCCGTCCCAGGCGGTCTTCGGCCGCCTGCATTTCCTTCGCGGCCGAGTCGAGCGCCGTATGAATGAGCCGGAAGTTCGTATCGGCGGAGACGATGTTGCGCTCGACCAGCCGGCGCACCAGGGCCTCCACATCCGTCTTGAGCCGGCCCTGTCCGATCGCCAGGGTGGTCACATTCTCCCGCCGCTCCCGGTCGCTCACCCGCGCGCTGTCGCGCAGCCAGTTGAAGGTGCCGGCCACCAGATCGCGCTGCCGGGCGGAGAGTCCCTCGGGGCTCTCGCCCCCGCCGCCACCACCGCCCCCGCCCGATTCGGCCTGCTTGTAGTCCCGGCCGAAGGGACGGATCTCCAGGAAGTAGATGTCGCTGGAGGCGGTGTTCCCGCCTCCGTCCTTCGCGGTAGCGAAGTAGGAGACCAGATCGCCGGGCTTGAGCCCCAGCTCTTCGAGGAAGAGGGTGTGGGCCGCGCGGGCATCGAGCCGGGTCCGCCGGGGCGTGGAATCGGAGAGCGCGATCCGCTTTTCCGCGCCGCCGTTGACCGCGTAGCGCAGCTCGAGGCTGCCCACGCCGTAGTCGTCGGTGGCCCGCATGGCGATGGTGACTTCGTCCACCGAGGTGACCTTGGTGTCGCGACCCGGCTCCTCGATCCGCACTCCGGGCGGCTGATCCTCGAGCGCCTCGACCACGTATTGAATCGCTCCGGGCACCGCGGTGCCGTCGGTGGCCACCAGATCGAGCCGATAGAAGCCGTCCCGGGCCACCCGGAACGCTCCGGTCAGGATCCCGGCGGAATCCGCGGTCATCGGGACGGTGGTGCCGTCATCGAGCCGGATCGAGCCGCCCTGCACTCTGCGGCTGGTGGTGGCGCGGACGGTCACGGTGGTGCCGCGCACCGCCGCCACGTCGCCCCCTTCCTCGATCCGCTCGACCGGGAGCCCGGTGTAGCCGGGAAACCGGAGCTCGAGGGAGAACTTCGACACCGCCGGCAGGTCGGCGATGGTCAGTTTGTAGACCCGGGAGCGGATCTCGTTCGACTCGGCGTAGTACTCGGTCGCGCTGGTCAGATCGAAGAGCCGGGCGGTGAATTCCGCCGCGGCGGAATCCCGCAGCATCGGAAGCCGGATCCACTCGCTCGCGGTGTCGGCGCGGAGTACCAGCTCGGCGCCCTCGGCCTCGAAGCCGCGCAGGGTGGCGCGGATCTCCAGCGCACCGCCCCGGGGCACCGTCGCGTTGCCCGGCTCGACTTGCACCGCGAAGACCGGAGCCGCCGCCGCCTCGCTCCAGGGAATGAACAGCACCCGGGCCACGTCGCGCAGCACCGGCGGGCCGACCGCGATCAGCAGGGCGGCCAGCGCCGCGGCGCCGGCCAGGATACCGGCGGCGCGCCGGAACCGGGAGCCTTCCAGGCCGGGACCAGCGTCGAGCCGGCGCACGTCGCTGAGCGCCTGGGCCATGAGCCGTCCCGACAGCGCCGGCGAAGGCCGGGCCGGCTCCGGGGTGGCCAGCTCGTGCACCGCGCTCACCAGCACCTGGCGCAGCTCCGGCGCCCGCTCTTCGACGTAGAGCGCGAAGCGCGCGTCGTCCAGTCGTCCGAGGAATGGGCCGATCAGGTAGCGCACCGCCGCCGCCGCGATCAGCAGGTAGCCGATCACCCGGACCGTCACCACGCTCCCCGCGCCGGCGCCGACGACCTTGGTTACGATCACCCCCGCCAGCAGGGCGAGCAGGGCCGCGACCGCGACCTTCGCGGCGCCCTCGGCGAGAATCCGCCGTCGCCACCGCGCCCGGAGGCCTCGCACGGCCTCCCGCAGCTCCGCGTCTTCGCGTCGGGGTGTGAATGGGGCGGTCATGACAGGCTCCTTTCAGACGACGGGATCAGGCCGGTTGCGGCCGTGCCCCGCCACCCGCGATTGGCAATCACCGTTTCCACCAGCAGCACCAGCAGCACTGCACCGAGCAGGAGCCGCCAGATCCGCTGGCGGCCCTCCCGTTCCCGCGGCGCGGGCGGCTCCGCGGCGACGGTCTGTGCGGAATCTCCCCGTCGAACGCCCAGCAGCAGCTCGCGGGCATCTGCCGGCGTGAGGTCCGATTCCCCCGGCGGAGTGTTCACCGCGAAGGTTTCCACCGGCTCCCCGGCCGCCCGGCCCTCGTATACATCGTAGAACCCTGCTTCCGAGAGCGCCAATGCGCGCCCGGCCGAGTCGGCTCCGGGCCGGAGCAGGGCCCCGGACGGCGTGGAGACCACCGGGTCGCGCGCCGAGCCGGGTATCAGTCCGCTCTCCCCTGCAATGCGCCAGGGAGGCCGCGCTTCGTGCCCCGACGCGTACACGGCGAGCCGCCTCAGAAACGGCAGGTAGCCCGGCTGGAGCGGGAAATCTCCGGTGACGGCATCGAGGGGTGCGCCCAGCAGCAGCACCCGGCCCTGACCGCGGGGCTTCTCGATCAGCGCCGGAGCGCCGTCATCGAAGCGCGCGATCACCTCGGCACCTTCACCCGGCTCGATCCGCGGGTAGCTGAGGAAGCGCGCGGCCCCGAGCGCGGCGGCGGCACCCGCCCGGAAGGGTGCGAAGACTTCGTGATCCAGGGACACTTCGCCAAAGGCCCCGCCCCGGTCCTCCATCCGCTCCACCGTGCCGGTGATTCTGCCCGGCAGGATCGATAGCCCGGGGGGACGCGCTCCCAGCCGCCGTCCCGCCGCCTCGACCAGCCCGCCTCCCGCCTCCACCCATGCTGCAAGCGCCGCACCGCCCGAGCCTCCGGGGACCGGTGTGTCCGCCAGGAACACCACTGCAGCATCCCGCAGCGTGGCGGTGGAGAGCGTCGCGCCGGTCCTTCGCTGCACCGCGAACCGGGGATCCCGCCCGATGGCCAGGGCGCGCTCCAGGAACAGAGTCTCCTCCTCGCGGGCGCCGGAAGCGGCCAGCACCAGCACCTGCAGCGCGTCTTCGGCCGGTACCAGCAAGCGGAGGGTGTCGTCGGCGACGAGGGGATCGGCCGGCAGCGCCACCGTGGCCCGGGCCTGGCCCGCGGTCATCGGCACGCCATCGAACGTCACCATCGTGGCGCCATCGGCTGGAAGCGTCACCTCCCGCGAGGCCGCGACCCTGCCGTTCACCGACAGCTCGAGGCGGGTGCGGCGGGGGGCGCCCAGATCCCGGCTCAGCACCCGCGCCGCCACCAGCAACCGGCTCCGCTCGCCGTCGGGAACCCGCTGGATCTCCGCGCCGACCAGCGCAGCATTGGGTCGTTTGGCCGGCGACACCGGTACGGACCGGACGCCGAGGTCGGCCGGCAGCTCGAGACCCGCGAGACCGGCGAGACCGCTCCGCTGCATGTCGGTCACCACCAGCACTTCGCCGACCAGACCCCGCGCTCCACCGAGGATCTGGCGGGCGGCCCGCAGCGCGGCCGCGTACCGGGTGCCCCGGCTCGAAGGATGCGCCGCATTCACCGCCGCCAGCGCCGCGCCGTGATCACTCCCCAGGGGCTGGGCGACCTCGGCTTCGTCGTCGAACAGCACCACCGCGATCCGGTCCGCCGGGGCCAGCCCGGCAATGATTGCGCGCGCCGAGTCGAGTGCCGCGGGCCAGACCGCGGTATGGCCCATGCTGAGCGAGCGGTCGAGCAGCAGCACCACCGCCCGGGCCGGAGCAGCCGCGGTCTCGGTCGCGGTGCGGCCGAGGAACGGCCGGGAGAACGCGGCCACCAGCAGGAAGACCGCCGCCGCGCGCAGCAGGAGGAGGAGCCAGTCGGTGATCCGCCGCCGGCTGGCGGTGCGAATCGGAATCCGCCGGAGAAACATCAGCGAGGGAAACCGCCTGGGCTGGTCCCGCTCCCGATGCCGCAGGTGCAGCACGATCGGCACCAGCAGCGCCGTGAGACCGGCCAGAAAGGCGGGAACCAGGAAGCCGAGGCCGCCCATCAGCGCACCCGGCTCGAGGCGAGCCGCCGCTCCAGATAAGCGTGCAGCGCGACGTCGAGCGGCTGGTCGGTGGTGAGGCCGACGTAATCGGTGCCGTTCTGGGCCAGCAATCTCGAGAGCTCGGCCCGGTGTCCGGCGACCTGGGCCCGGTACTTCTCCCGGAGCGCCTCGGGGCGGAGCGGCAGCCGCTCGCCGCTCTCGGCGTCTTCGAAGGTGGCGGCGCCGTCTCCGGGCAGGTCCCGCTCCGCCGGATCGAGCAGGTGGAAGAGGATCACGTCATGTCCTCTGCCGCGGAGCGAGCCGATTCCCCGCTGCACCGCGACCGGGTCCTCGTAACAGTCGGACACCACGACCGTCACCCCGGCGCGGGTGGTCAGCGTGGCGGCGCGCTCCAGCATGGGCCGGAGCTGCCCCGCGCCGCCGGGCTTGGCCCGGCCGAGGGTGTGCAGAATGAGCCGGAGATGGCGGGTAGAGGGCGGAACGATCTCCAGGAGATCGCCGGCGAAAGTGACCAATCCCACCCGGTCTCCCTGCCGCTGGGAGAGCCAGGCGAGCGCCGCGACCAGCATCCGCCCGTAAGTGAACTTGGTGACCGGTCCGCTGCCAAAGTCCATGGAGGCGGACGCGTCCAGCGCGAAATTCACCGAGGCGTTGGTGTCGGCCTCGTATTCCTTGACGTAGAACCGGTCGGTGCGGCCGTACACCCGCCAGTCGATCCGGCGGATGTCGTCCCCGGGCTGATAGGCCCGGTGCTCCGCGAAATCGAGCGAGAGCCCGACCCGGCGGGAGCGGTGCATCCCGTGCATGAACCCGTCCACCACCATCCGCGCCAGCAGCGCGAGATCCCCGATCCGGGCCAGCAGGACCGGATCGAGATAGTTGGCGGGGGCGGTCGCGGTCATCGGCTAGAGTCCCGACTTGGGCACGGGCACGGCGGCGATCAGCCGTTCCGCGATCTGATGGGTGGTGACCCGCTCCGACTGGGCCTGGAAGTTGAGCAGGAGGCGGTGCCGGAACACCGCGGGAGCGAGGGCCCGGACGTCGTCGAAGCTGACGTGGGCCCGTCCCTGGAGCAGGGCGCGGGCCTTGCCGCCGAGAATCAGCGCCTGTGCGGCCCGGACGCTCGCGCCGTAGGAGACGTACTGCCGGACGAAATCGGGGGCGCCCGGCTCCTGCGGCCGGGACAACCGCACCAGCCGCACTGCGTACGCGGTGACCGGGTCGGCCACGGGGACGCGGCGCACCAGCCGCTGAAACGCGAGGATCTCCTCGCGCGAGAGCACCGGCCGGATTTCCTCGGGAGGGGCGGCGGTGGTGGCCCGTACCACGATGATTTCCTGCGCTTCGGGCAGATGGTCCATGACGACCATCAGCATGAATCGATCCAGCTGGGCCTCGGGCAGCGGGTAGGTGCCCTCCAGCTCGATCGGGTTCTGGGTGGCGAACACGAAAAATGGAGGATCCAGCTCCCAGGTCTTCCCCTGCACCGTCACCCGGTGTTCCTGCATCGCCTCCAGCAGCGCCGCCTGGGTCTTGGGCGGGGTCCGGTTGATCTCGTCGGCCAGGACCACGTTGGCGAAGATCGGGCCCTTCATGAAGACCAGTTTGCGCCCACCGGTCACCGGATCGTCCTGGATCACGTCGGTGCCGGTGACGTCCGAGGGCATCAGGTCAGGAGTGAACTGGATCCGGGAAAACCTGAGATCCAGCGCCCGGGACAGCGAATGGACCAGAAGGGTCTTGGCAATACCCGGCACGCCGATGAGCAGGCAGTTGCCTCCCGCCAGCAGCGCAATCAGCGTCTGTTCGATCACGGCCTCCTGACCGACGATGGTCTTGGCGAGCTCGGACTGGATCCGGGCCCGCGCGGCCGAGAGCCGCTCGGCGAGCGCCGCATCGTCGAGGTGGTCGAGGCCCGGGGACGGAGGAGCGAGCGTCACGCGGCGTCCTTTCGGATCAGTGGGAGAGCGCGTACATCAGGTAGTTCACGCCGAGCTTGAAAGCTTCGTTGGTGAGGTCAATGGACACGAACCCGGTGCCGGAGTACTCCCAGAATTCGCTGACGTCGAAATTGTAGTTGACGATCGCCATCAGCCGCTTCTTGGGGTCGTTGTCCTCGAAGATCCCGAAGAACTGGGCTTCGAGTCCATCGAAGGTACCCGCCGCCCCGAAGTACTCCATCGCGTTGATCCGGTAGAACGAGTCCCAGATCGGATGGTCGGGGGTCATCGGGATCAGCCGCGCTTCGGGGAGCACCTTGCGGAGCTGGGCTTCGAAGTTGTACATGTGCTGCCCCGCGAAATCGTCGATCAGCAGGAACCCGCCCTTGAGCAGGTAATTGCGCAATCCCGCGGCTTCGGCATCGCTGGGAAGCCAGAACCCCACTTCGCAGAGATACACGAAGGGGTACTTCATCAGCTCCGGGTCGTCGAGCGCGACGATGACGCTTCCGTCGGTCCGGACCGCCGTGCTGGTGATCTCCTTCACGATCAGGGGGAAGTTCTGATCGGCGTCGGGGTAATCGTGGCCCCACTTGACGTCCCGGAAGCGGCCGCCGAATTCCCCGCCCTCCATGTTGAACTTGACCCGGGCGTAGGTAAACCGGCCGTCGTAGGGCGGATTGGGCGGGGCATCGAGCGCCTCGCACCCGTTGCAGCCGCCGAAGCGCTGGGCCACCAGAACCGAGCCCCCGGTCACCAGTCCCAGCAGGGCCAGGAGACGGAGCCCCAGCACCCGGCGGCTCATCGGTCCCGCTCCTCGGGAGTTCGGCCCCGGAGCTCGAGCAGCAGAGCCTGGGCCTTCTCGAACGCCGGCGCCGATTCCAGCACCGCGAGGATCTCCCGCCGGGCCCCGGCCGGATCGCCGGCCCGGGCCATCGCGCGGGCCAGCTGATAGCGCGCTTCCAGGGGATCGGCGGCTCCGGCGGCCAGCACCGCGCGCCGCTCCACCAGCGCGCCGGCCCGGTCCC
>DATFGC010000361.1:0-5476 GCA_035249765.1 Gemmatimonadales bacterium
TCGGCCCCAAGTCGGTGTTCGAGATCGGCTCGATTACCAAGGTCTTCACCGGGATCCTGCTCGCGGACCTGATCGAACGGGGGCAGGTCTCGCTTTCGGATCCGATCTCGAAGCACCTGCCCCCCGGGACCAGGGTCCCGACCCGCTCCGGGCGGGAGATCACCCTGCTCGATCTGGCCACCCACCGGTCGTCGCTCACCCGAATGCCGACCAACATCGTGCCCGAGGGCAACAACCCCTACCCGAAGTACACCATCGCGCAGCTTTACGCCTACCTGGCCGAGCACCAGCTGCGGCGGGATATCGGCTCGGAGTATGAGTACTCGAACATCGCGGTGGCGCTGCTGGGGCATCTGATCGAGCGGGTGGCCGGGGCGCCGTACGAGCAGCTGGTGCAGGAACGGATCCTCCGGCCGCTGGGCATGAGCATGTCCAGCACCAGGGTGGAGGGACCGGTCAAGGAGTGGATGACCGTGGGGCACGACGAGGGGGGATTCCAGGCAGCCTACCGGGGTTGGCACGACCTCCCCGCGATGGGGGCAATCCGCTCCAACGCCGAGGACCTGTTGCGCTTCGTCGCGGCAAACACCGGACCCCCGGAAAACCGGCTGGAGCGGGTGATGCGGTCGTCGCACGAAACGCGCAACAGCGTGGCCCCAAACGTCGACATCGGGCTCAACTGGCAGATCAGAAAGATCGGCGACAGGAGGATCATCGGTCACGGCGGAGCGACCCAGGGATTTCGTGCCTATCTCGCCTTCGATCCCGATGCCCGGGTCGGCGCGGTGGCGCTGGCCAACTATCCCGCCTCGCTCGCGGACCTGGTGGTGAGCTTGATCAATACGGGTGTTCCGCTCAGCGGGGCGGCCGTCGCCGACCGGGCCGAGATCGACCTGCCGGAGACGGTGCTCAATCAGTATGTGGGCGACTACGAGCTGCGGCCGGCCTTCGCGATCAACGTTACCCTGGAGAACGGCGGTCTCTTTGCCCAGCTCAGCGGGCAGGGCAAGCTGCCGATTTTCCCGGAATCAGACGCGAAGTTCTTCTATCGCGCCGTGAACGCGCAGCTCTCGTTTACCCGCGACGCAACCGGCGCGGTCACCGGATTGATCCTGCACCAGGGCGGCAGGGACCAGCCGGCTCGCCGGCGCATCGCGCCGGGCGTTTCGATCGCAACCGCGGACGAGATCGCGGCGGCGCTTCCCGGCCGGAAGATCGGTATTCCCTCGCGGGTGCTTGGCGGCGACCGCGCGCTCCGAATCCAGACGCCGGCCGGGTACGAGCTGTCCCGGTCCAGCCGCTTTCCCGTGCTCCTGATCCCGGAGACCGAGCGGCCGCTGTATCACGCGGCCTCGGTGGCCGGCTCGCTGGCGCAGCGGCAGCTGGCGCCGCAGATGCTCGTGGTGCACGTGGCCGGCGTCGCGGCGCCGGCGGAGCGTGCCGCGTTCGGGAGGTTCCTGAGCGAGGAGCTGATCCCCTGGGTCGCGCGGGAATACCGCACCGTCTCCTATCATGTGCTGGCAGGCGGGCCCGACCTGCTCGGGGCGACCAGCGGATTTCAGGCGGAGATTCCGGTCGGCGATGAGACCGCGCTGAGCGAGGGTCTCAAGCGGCTCTTCGACGGCTGGGCCCTGCCCGATCTCCCGAAACTTGCTGCGGATACCGGCACTGCGGGATGGGCGGCGATCGACGCCCACTTTGCCCGCCTCTCGGAACGGTTCGGGTTCAGGGCGGTCCCCCACGAAGACATTGCGGACAACGCGGCCGGCGTCCTGGTCCAGCAGCGCCGCTTCGATGCCGCAGTCCGGGTGCTGGAGAAGAATCGGGAGCTGCATCCGGGCAACGCCGAGGTGTGGAACCACCTGGGCGACGGCTACCGCGCTCTGTGCCGCTGGCCGGAGTCGAAGGAGCACTACACCAGGGCGCACGAGCTGGCCAGCGCCATGGCGTACAGCAACCTCTCGAACTACAAAATGGAGCTGGACCGGATCACCCAGGAAATCGCCTCGGGGAAGTCCTGCACCAGTCCGACCGCGCCGAGGCCGACGGTCACGGTCCCCACGGCGGTACTGGCCGGTTACGTGGGCGAGTACGCCTTCTCGGCCCGGCTGTCGCTGGTCGTCACGCTGGAGAACGGAACCCTGTACGGGCAGATCACCGGGCAGGGCAAGGCCCCGCTCCGGGCCGAATCCGAGACCAGGTTCTTCATGGAAGGCATTGCCAACCGGTTCACCTTCACGAAGGACGGGGTGACCCTGCACCAGGGGGGACGGGATGTGCCGGGGCGGAAAGTGAAGTGAGGTGAGCGGTGAGCGGTGAGCGGAACAGCGTCAGCGGTCAATCCGACGTAGTCATCGCGAGCGGAGCGAAGCGATCTCGGCGGCTGCTTCCCGACTCTCCTCCGGGCTAGAGGGGAACTCGCCTACGGCGCCTGCGGGCCAACAGGACTCTGCTCCTCTCGCGATCCCCTCGCGGCCCAATAGCGCCTATGGCGAGTCCCACTCGTCGCCCGGGTGACTCACGTGGTCAGCCCGCGCGGCCGCTACCTACGCTCCCAGATCACCACAAAAGGTCCGCCCTTGCCTTGAGTTCCCCCTATTCCTCCCCGGGAGGGCCCTCCCAGGGGGGGAGGCGGCGCGTTGAATCTGGTGCACCACACGTGCAACAGGTCGACCAGGGTACGGGTCGCGTCCCGGCAAACTGTATTGCCGAATTCAACCAGCTCCACCTCGGCAGCCTGCCATGCGCACAGGGCATACACCGGCATGTTTTCCATGACGACTGTACCGTTGAGGATGATCGTGAGACCATCCCGTGGCGCCTGGAGTCTGGCAACGATCCCCGGCATGTCGCAGAGACCAAGGGAGCCATAGCGTTTCAGTTGGCGGCTGTTGAGCCGATCGCCTGCGAGGTTGGTCACGAGGCGCCGGCCAAGGTCATGGACTGCCACATCGTCCGCCCGCGACACGATCGCACGGGAGGGGCGAAGCCGGATGGCGAGCTCCACACCCTCCCCCTGCTTGAGCTCGACGAACAGGCGCTCCTCCGCATAGCCGGGAAGGACGGCACGGACCACGTACTGTCCTTCGCCGGCCCGCGGGAACGCGAAGCGGCCGCCCGAATCGGTGATCGCCTCTCCCCCGCCCTTCCCCCCAAGCTGGACCTTGACCCCTGCAAGAGGCTTGAAGCCGGTATCCCCAACGGTGCCGTGGATCGCTATCCTGCGTGCCTCGACGTTCAGGGTGGAGAGCACCTGCGGTGCGGGCTGCAGGACGTAGTTGTACTCCCGGACCCCGGTTCGCACGGAAACACGTGAGCGCAGGGCAACATAGCCCACCAGCCGGATCGTGATGAGCTGAGTCCCCACCGGGAGGCTGTCGAACCGAAAGGTGCCTTGCGGAGTCGTCAGCAGCCGCTTGGTGCCGACAATGACTTCCGCTCCGGTCAGTGGGGTACCGGTGGTGTCTCGCACCGTCCCCGTTATGGATCCCAGGTTTTGTGCGCCAAGGACCTGAGCGGATCCGACCAGGAGGGCGATAACTGCCAGAGTAGATTTTGCGATGACATCTCCCGCGCGAAACCAGTCGCCTCGCCGTTACAGTGGAACTAGGACATGCTCCCCTCCAGAACGCCTCGCTCCGGCCCAGCGATCTAACCACCACTTGGCGATGGCGTTCCCCGCGGCATAAGAACTTCCTGAGCAGCGTTGGCATCCTCCGAACGGACAACGAGCCGCACACTATTCGAAAGAGACAACGCGACCTCGATCCCACCTGCATCGTCGGCGAGAATGACGGATTCGATGCCTGCGGCCTTCAACAAAGCCTGCCCGAGCGCAGCCTCGTGACGATATGCGAACCGCGCAACGACGACTTCATCTGTAGACACATATCCTCTACGTAAGCCGCGGGGACTTGCCGCTGACCGTTGACCAGCCTGCCCTGAGCGCAGCGAAGGGTTGACCGTTGACGCAGTTCCCGCTTCCCGCTATCCGCTCCCCTCAGAGGAGTCTCCGCGCCCCCATCCAGCGGTCAAACCACCACTTCCCCACCGGATCGGCGGCGGAGAGCTGGCTGATCTGCACCCCGCCCCGGGCGCTGTGGATGAACTGGCCTTCGCCGACGTAGAGGCCGACGTGCTGCACGCTTCCGCCCGGATCGGCGGAAAAGGTGAGAATGTCGCCCGGCTCGAGGGCCATGAGCTCGCGGGCCACTTCGGTGCCGGCCCGGGCCTGCTCGGTGGAGCGCCGGGCCAGGGTGATGCCGTGCTGGGCATAGGCGTACTGGATCAGCCCGGAGCAGTCGAAGCCCTCGGGGCCGGCGCCGCCCCAGCGGTAGGGCGTTCCCATCGCCGACAGGGCGGTTCCCACGATGGCGGCCGCGGGGGCGCGGGACGTCCGCGCCGCGGTGGCCAGCCGGATGGCTTCTTCGTCCGCGGGATTGGCGCGCGGCAGCACGACGGGAGGCGGCGCCGCGGCGGCGACCGCGCTGCCGTACCGGGAGCCGATCTTGAGCGCGAACGCCAGGCCCTGGAGCCCGACCCCGCTCCGCCGCGAGTACTGTGCTTCGGCCTGGAGCCCGATGCCCGCGAAGGTCAGCAGCTCGGCCCCGATCCCGCCCCAGAGGCCCAGGCCGGGCTGTTCGCCTCCGCCGGTTCTGCCCCGCCCCGCCCCCAGCGCCGCCCCGACGATCAGGTAGGGCTGGGCCACTGCGGTGGGCCGGAGGATCAGATCGGCCCCGGCACCGTACCAGTGGGCCTGGCTCTCGCCGGCCTGTTCCAGGAACTGGGCCGAATAACGGAGCCGCACCGGCCCCATCCCGATCCCCCCGATGCCCAGCCGGTACTCGGAGACGTGGGAGGAGGTGAGCCAGCGGCCCGCGCTCACGCTCACCTCCTGGGCGGACAGCCCCATCGGAATCAGCAGGAGCAGGGCGGCGAGATTGCTTCGCCAGCTTGGCTGGCTCGCAATGACTGGGGCGAGGCTGACTCTCATGGCGTGATCTTGTGCGGCATGCCGTCGCGCAGGCTCACGCGATAGCTGGTGGTAGGCCGGCAGTCGCGCGCCAGCTCGGCCTTGAGGGTGCTGTCGTCGAGCAGCACCGGGAGCGTCACGGTGTAGAGCAGGGGCACCTTGAGACGGGAGGTGTCCCGCCGGATCTCGATGGTCCGCTCATAACACGCGGTCCCGGCCGAATCGCTGGCCCGGCGTCCTTCGGTGAGCCACACGGTCACTCCGCCGGGGGCGGTCAGCACCATCGAATCGGCCGGCTCGGGAAGCGCGGCGCGGGCATCCGGCACCGGAGGGCCATCGGGGGGAGGCTCCCCCCGGGCGCCGCACCCGGCGGCCAGCGCCATCAGCAGCAGCGGGGGCAGCCTCACCGCGCTCCCTCTGGAGGACTGTCCTCGATGGCCGCCAGCGGGGTCCCGTCCGGCGCCACTTCGAGGGTGTGCTGGAGCTTGGGCGAGCGCCGGAGCA
>DATFGC010000362.1:0-2747 GCA_035249765.1 Gemmatimonadales bacterium
CCGGGATAGACCGTCAGCAGGTTGGCCCCCATGGCCTTGATCCGCTCCTCGATGGCCCGCTGGGCCCCGGTGCCGAGCGCCACCACCGCGATGACCGCGCCCACTCCGATGATGATGCCGAGCATGGTGAGCCCGGCCCGCAGCTTGTTGGCCCGGATGCTGGCGAACGCGACCCGGATCGTCTCCCCGATCATCATGGCGGCTATCTCCCTCCCGGCGGCCGGCCCCCGCCCGCGGGCGGGGCGCCGGTGGTTCCGGTCGTGCCCGTGGCGCCGGTCGTGCCTGAGCGGGTGGTCTGTTGGCTCATCCCCGGTACGCCGCCTCCGCCGGTCATCCGGTTCACCCGGTCCCGGGCTTCGGTCTGTTGCTGCACCAGGCTCGCGCTCGGCAGCACCAGCACCGAATCGCTGGCGCTGAGCCCGCTCACCACCTCGCTGTAGTCGAGGTCGGTGAGCCCGGTACGGATGTAGACCGGCACCGGCTCGCCGTTCTTACGGACGAATACGATGTAATTGCCGCCGAACTGGAAGTCGGTCCCCCCCCCGGCGGCGCCCCGGCGGCCCGTGCCCCCGCCTCCGAAGCCTCGACCGCCGCCCCCGGCGCGGAACGCCTGCATCACCTTCTGGAGGATGGCGTTCTCGGCCGCGGTGAGCTGTCCGCCTCCGAACCGCTTCTGCATCAGGGCCCGGGCCTCGGCCTCGGTGACCCCCTCGGGCAGGGGAACCTGGCGCCCGTCCGGAGTGGTCATCGTCGCCCCCCTGGTTCCCTGGCTCCCTGGCTCCCTGGCTCCCTGCCTCAGGGTGTCCACCTTGACGGTGTCGCGGCCCGGGGGTTCCGCCGCGACCGTGGTGCGCATCGAGTCCCTCCGCTTCTCCGCGTCGGCCAGCAGGGTCTTGAGTCGCTCCGGGTCGATGCCCAGCACGGTGGCCGCGCTGTTTACATCCCGCGGGGTGCGCAGCGCCGCGTTGGGCACCGCCAGCACGCTGTCCCGCTGCCCGATGTGCACTTCGACGTCGGCGTTCATCCCCGGCTTGAGCAGCCCGTTCCGGTTCTCGATCCGCACCTGCACCGCGAACATGGTGACGTTCTGCACGGTCTCGGCCAGCGGCTCGATCTTGAGCACCGAGCCCTCGAACGGCTGGTTCGGGTAGGATCCGACCGTCACGGTGGCGCGCAACCCGGCCCGGATCTTCCCGATGTCGGTCTCGTCCACCAGGGTCCGCACCTGGACCAGGTTCAGATCGGCCATCTTGAGCAGGACGGTGCCGCCGCCCACGTCGCTGGTGGGTGAGGAGATCACCTGGCCGCGCTCCACGCTCTTCGAGATGATCGTGCCGGTGATGGGAGCCCGGACATCGGTGTCTTCCATCGCGATCTTGGCGTTCTCGAGCGCGACCTGGGCGCCCACCACGACCGCCCGGGCATTGGCGACTGCGAGCACCGCGGTCTCGTGCTCCTCAGTGGAGATGGACTGGGTCTTGAAGAGCTCGTCGGACCGCTTCCGCTGGGCTTCGGCGTTCTCGAACCGCGCCTTGGCCACGTCGAGATCGGCCTGGGCCTGATTGAGCCGGTTCCGCGGGGTGCGCTGATCCACCTGGACCAGCAGGGTGCCCCGCTCCACGGTCTGACCGGTCTCCACCCGCATCTCCAGGATTTCGCCCGACGCCTTGGACTTGACCTCGACCACGGTATCGGGCTGCACCGTGCCGGAGGCCCGGGCCGAGACCACGATCGAGCGCTTCTCCACCGGCACGGCCTGGAACACCACCGCTTCGGTTTTCTTGCCGCAGGCGGCGGCGAGCAGGAGCAGCGCGAACGGAGTGAACGAACGAATCCGCATCATGACCTTCCCGGCGTTGGGCCGTCGCTCTCGATCATCCCGTCCTTCAAATGCACCTGGCGGCGGGCATGCGCGGCAATGTCGTGTTCGTGAGTGACGAGAATGATGGTCTGGCCGTCGGCGTACAGATGCTCGAACAGCTGGAGGATCTCTTCGCTGGTCTTCGAGTCCAGGTTGCCGGTGGGCTCGTCGGCCAGGATGATGCTCGGGTTGTTGACCAGCGCCCGGGCGATGGCGACCCGCTGCCGCTGGCCTCCGGAGAGCTCGTTGGGCCGGTGGGCCATCCGCTCCTGGAGTCCGACCCGGGCCAGCGCATCCTCCGCGGCCTTGCGGCGTTCCTTGGCGGAGAAGCCGGCGTAGATCATCGGCAGCTCGACGTTCTGGAGCGCCGACGCCCGGGGCAGCAGGTTGAAGGTCTGGAATACGAAGCCGATTTCGCGGTTGCGGATCCGGGCCAGCTCGTCGTCCCCCAGCTCGGAGACCCGGTGTCCGTTGAGCCAGTATTCGCCCTCGGAGGGCGAGTCGAGGCAGCCGATCAGATTCATCAGGGTGGACTTGCCCGAGCCGGAGGGGCCCATGATCGCCACGAATTCGTTGCGCCGGATGGTGAAGTCCACTCCCCGGAGGGCGCGCACGGTTTCGCTGCCCATCACGTACTCGCGCTTCATGTTGCGGACCACGATGATGGCGTCCCGCGGCACGTCCGCGGGCAGCATGGCCATCCGCTCGGCGGTACTGGAGACTGCGGTCACAGGGTCCTCCCGATGAGGGCCGAGATTTCCGCCCGCGCCCGCACGTAGTCGAACCGCGCGGTCACCGCGTCCACCTCGGCCTGATTGAGCGCTTCCTGCGACGTGAGCACGTCCACGATGGTCGCCGCCCCGAGCCGGTAGCGTTCCTGCTGCAC
>DATFGC010000363.1:0-8572 GCA_035249765.1 Gemmatimonadales bacterium
GATGACATCGATTGCCGCCCGGAATTCGCGCGCGGCGGCGTCGCCCGCTCCCTGGGCCTTCAGGGCGAGGGCGAGCCCGGCCCGGAGACGCCACATGGTCTCGGGCGCCTCCCGCCCCTCGATCCGCTGGAGAGCGGCGCGATAGTAGGATTCTGCAACTGGAGCGAGGCCGGCGCCGGCTTCCAGCGCCGCGCGCTCTCCAATGGCTTCCGCGCTCCCCACCTGGTCGCCGAGCCGCACCAGCTCGGCGGTCGCCTGAGCGATCAGCCGCCGCGCCCTGCCGGTGTCGCCGCGGACCCAGGCGACCCGGCCGAGCGACAGGCGGGTCAGGGCCGCGGCCCGGTGGTTTCGGGCGGTTGTCTGGCTTCGCAGGGCAGCGGCGAGAAGCGTCTCCGCGTGGGTGGTGTTTTCCCGAGCGAGGGCCAGCAGCCCGAGCCCATGGCGCGCCTCGGCTTCGCCTTGCGGGTCGCGGGCTTGACGATAGAGCCGTTCCGCCTCGAGATACGATCGCTCCGCTTCCGCGAGCGCATTCATGCGCGAGGCGAGATCGGCACCCGCCAGCGCCAGAGCCGCGCGGGTGCCGGCGTCCACACTGGCGGATTCAGCCGAGCCCTGTGCCTGATGGAGCTGATCCACCGCACCCTGGAGGTCTCCCGCCGCCGCGAGAGCGTCGGCGAGGGCCCGCCTCACCCCGATGGCATCCGCCGGCGGACCGGTGCGCTGGTAGATCTTCAGGGCTTCGAGCAGCGATGTTCGCGCCGCTGGGTAATCGCCCCGACGCAGCTCGAGCTGGCCCAAGCCATGGAGCGCCACCGCCGCCTCCGCCAGCGCGTCGCGCTCCCGCCAGGTCGCGAGCGCGTCGCGATAGAACGCGCCCGCAGTAGCGAAGTCACCTTCCATGCTGGCGAGACCGGCAAGATTGACGAGATTGGTCGCGGCCAGCTCCTCGCGGGCCTCGCGGCGATTGAGCGCCAGGGCGGCCTCGAATTGGCGTCGGGCCTCTTCGAGGTCACCCATGTCCTGCGCCAGCAAGCCGAGGTTGTTGTGGTCCGCCGCAACCCCCCGGGTATCGCCGATACGCTCGCGAAGCGCCCGGGCCTGGCCGTAACGCTCCCGTGCCCTTGTCGGATCGCCGAGATCCGCGCTGAGATCGCCTAGATGTCCCAGCGCATTGGCGTGGACCCGGAGGTCGCCGATGGCGGTCGCGAGCAGTCGTGCCCTGGTGAGATAGGTCGCCGCACTGTCCCGGCGGCCGAGCTGCACCCAGGCGGCGCCGATATTGTCGAGCGTTCCGGCCATTCCAGCGGTGTCGCCGATCGCACGGTAGGCCGCCACCGCGCGCCGCCAGACGGTCATGGCCGCCGCGGGACCATCTCGCGAGAAGCGCGCGACCCCCGCGCGCCGGAGGCTGTCGGCCCGGACCTTGGTGATCCGGTGTCCCGGCGCCAATCCGGCGAAGCGCTGGACCTGGACAGCAAGAAACGGATCGTCCCAGGCGGCTCCGTAGGAGCGGGCCAGCCTCCGCGCCACCTCGAGCGCTTCCCCGCGCTCTCCCGGTGCTCGCACCGAGCGGGCCAGCGCCTCGGAAACCGCTTCCCGCACGGCCAGGGGGCGGGCGCGGGCTTCCACGACGAGCCCCGATTCCGGAAGGCGCAACGCGAGCCGGTAGAGCGAGTCGGCGGCCGGCGACTGCGCGAGCAGAGCCAGATACAGCAGAGCGGGGAAGGAGGCGATCACCTGGGGCGCCTGCTCACCAGGGAAAACCCGACCAGATCGGAGGCGACCCATCGGTCGAAACCGACCCGGGCCTCCACCTTCCAGAGATACCGCCGCCCGGGGGTCAGCTCGACCGAATCGGGGAACTGAGCGACTGCAGCAACCGGCTCCACTTCGTAGACCACGCGACCCTCGGAGTCGAAGACGGTGACCCGATACCGGTCGGCCCCCTCCACCGGCGTCCAGCGCAGCTCGGCTACCTCGGCCACCGCACCTTGCGGTGTCACCGCGCTTGGAAGGGAGCCGTTGGTAATCGTGGGGGACCGATGGAGGTCGGCTGGCTTCTGGCGGAGGTCGAGCGGCCCGAGGAAAAGGAGGGTCGCCGCTGCCGCCGCCGCCGGCAGCACGAATCGATGCCACCGTGGCCTGGGGGCAGCTTCGAGTACGCTGACTTCCCGGGCCACGTTCGGGTCGGCCAACGCTCGCGCCAGGGACGCCAGGGTCGCCCGGCATCGAGCGCAGGAGCCGAGGTGGGCCAAGGCCGCCGAGCGCACTGAGGGGTCGGGAGTCCCCTCCGCGAGCGCGCCGAGCGCGTCGTCATCGAGGCAATCCGGGCTCGGAGCATCCCCATCCAGGGGAGTTGTCCGCATGTGGCGCAACCACTCGAGCGGGTCGTGCTGGGACGGGTTCAGGAGCACTCCTCCGTCGTGAGAATCGTCGTTGCAATCCTTCCCATGAGACGGACCGAAGTTCTGGAACTGCTCACAGGTCGTCCCGGCTGATCCCCGCCCGCTGGAGGATGAGCCGCATTGCGTCGAGCGACCGGTAGACGCGGTTATAGACCGTTTTCGCGTTGGGGAGGCCGAGGACCCGCGCGATATCAGCCGCGGGCAGTTCGTCGACGACGTAGAGCTCGAGCGCGACCCGGTCCTCCGGGCTCAGCGAGGCCAGGATGTGATTCAGCCGCTCCCGGACCTCGGACATCTCGGCGGAGTTTCTGGCTTCCGGTTCGGGCTCCGGAGGTAGGGGGAGCAATTCCCGCAGGAGGCGGCCCTGCCGTCCGGACACCAGGATCCGGTAGGTCTCCCGGAGCTCCACCAGGAATTCCCGGAAGGTGGGGCCGGGCGGGTCATGTGAGCAGATCAGCCCGTACGCCTCGGCGTGTCCGCGCCGGGCCAGAAAGACGTGCTCGAAAATGCTCCGCCGGAGCGGGGCCAGGCCTTTCGCCATCGCGGGGAGACGCCGTCGTCCGTCACGGTGGCGGAACCAGTCGACCGTCAGGTGACGGACCACCGTCACCAGCCAGGTGCTGAACCGGGCCCGATGGCTCGGGGAGTCGACATAGCTGCGGAGCCGGCGCAGGTTGTCCCCACGCAGAGCCTCGCAGACCACGGCGAAGACGTCCATCACTTCGTCCTGGTCCTGGACGTAGTGCCGGATGGTCGCGACAATGAGTCGCCGGTAGCGGTGGATGAACCGGTCCCAGGCTCCGTTCGGCGAGCCACCACGGAGTTCGGCCACCCAGTCGTCCATCCAAGCCCCCGGTTGCAACCCTGTTTGCCTCATTATATCCCGCCCGGCTCTCCCCGGAATGGCCAGAGATGGCACGACTCTCGGGCGAGCGGTAGAATTGCAGGATCAATTCAGGGAACGGCTTACCATGACCAAGACCGCCAGGAAGCGGGACGAATCGTCCGGCAATGGAGCTCCTCCCGCAGAAACGCCTCCCGAAAGTCTCGACAAGGTTCGTGACATTCTGTTCGGGGGCCAGATGCGCGCCGTCGAGTCCCGCCTCAATGCCGCCGAAACCCGGCTGCTGCAAGGCCAGGAAAATCTCCGCGCCGATCTCTCCAAGCAGATCGCCCAGCTCGAGTCCACCCTCCAGAAGGAAGTCCAGTCGCTGGGCGAGCGGCTCGCCGCGGAGCGGACCAGGCGCACCGAGGACCTCAAAGCCCTGGAAGCCTCCTTCAAGGAGGCGCTCCGCACCCTGGAGAAGCGCCATGCCAAGCTGGAGGAAGCGGCCGGGATCGCGGACGCCGAGCTGCGGGAGGGCCTGCTGCAGCTCACCGCCGAGTTCACCCGCGCGGTCCAGGAGCTGCGCTCCCAGAAGTCCGACACCTCGGCCATCGCCGGGCTGTTTGCGGATATGGCATCCCGCCTGAGCGGGGACAACCGGGGGGCCGGGAAGGGCGCGACGCGAGGCTGATCGTGTCAGACGACTTCGCTTCTCCGGGCCGGATGACGGGCACGGGGGAGTACGATCCGGCATCCGCGGAGTTCGCCGAGCTGCGGGAGCTGCTGCTCGGCGCCGAGCGGCGCCAGCTCGAAGAGCTGCGGCGCCGGCTGGACTCGCTCGGCATCACGCCGGACCAGCTCGCCGAGCTGCTTCCCGAGGCAATCGCCCTGCGCGCCGGGCGCGACCGGCAGCTCGCCAGGGCGCTCGCCCCCACCGTCGAAAACGCCATCAGCGAATCGGTGCGCCGCAACCCACGGGAGATCGCCACCGCGATCTTTCCGGTGCTGGGGCCCGCCATCCGGAAAGCCATCGCCGAGACGATGGCCGGCCTGGTGGAATCCATCAATCGCGCGGTCGAGCACAGCATTTCGCTCCGGGGGATCGCCTGGCGCATCGAAGGCTGGCGCACCGGGGTTCCCTACGCGCAGATCGTTCTCCGCCATTCGCTGGTCTACCGGGTCGAGCAGGTGTACTTCATCCACGCCGAGACCGGACTCCTGCTGGGCCATGCCGCGGCGGCGGATCTCACGGTCGCCGACGCCGACCTGATTTCCGGAATGCTGACCGCGATCCAGGATTTCGTGAGCGACTCCTTCGCGATCCAGGAGGGAGGCGAGCTGCGGACATTCTGTGTCGGCGAGCTCACCGTCATGGTGGAGCGGGGTCCCCAGGCCGTGATCGCCGCGGTGGTGCGGGGTCCTCCCCCCGACACCCTTCTGCTCCAGCTTCAGGATGCGCTGGAAAACCTGCACTTCCAGTTCGCCACCGCGTTTGCCGAGTACACCGGCGATGCGGCGCCGTTCGCCGGTGCCCGGAGCCGACTGGAAGAGCTGCTGGTGACGGTGCTGAATACCGATCGGGGCCAGCGGCCACGCGGAGCCACAGTCTGGATGCGGTGGGCCATCCCGCTGCTGCTGCTGGCGCTGATCGTGGGCGGGCTGATGTGGCGTTCCCGGCAGCGGTGGTCGGCCGCGGTCGAGCGGCTGGAAACAGCGCCGGGGATCGTCCTGGTGAGCGCCGAGCGGGACGGGAGCCGATGGAAGTTCCGCGGACTCCGTGATCCGATGGCGGCTGACCCCGCCGCGCTGCTCGCCGGTCTCGGGATGAACCCCTCGCGCATTGAAGCGACCTGGGACACTTACCTTTCCATGGAGCCGGAGCTGATCCTGGCCCGGGCCCGCCGGGGTCTGGCGGCTCCGGCGACGGTCGAGCTCTCGCTGTCGGGAGACACCCTGGCCGCCCGAGGCACCGCTCCGCTACCATGGGTCGCGGCGACCGCATCGCTGGGGGCGCCGCCCGGGGTCACCCACCTCGACCTCTCCGGCGTGCGTGCGCTGCTGCCGGACGAGCTCGCGGGTGTGGAGCGCAGCATCGAGGGAACCCGGATTCTCTTCTCGGCCGGATCGGCGGCGCCGGGCCCGGCAGCGGGAGACAATCTGCGCGCCCTGGCCGAGGCGTTCCGCAGCCTCGCCGCCGCAGTGGCCGGGTTGGGGTACCGGGTCAACCTCGAGCTGATCGGTCGGGCCGATACCACCGGGACGGAGTCGGCCAACCAGGCCCTGAGCCGGATGCGGGTTGACGTGGTGCGGGCCAGGCTGCTATCGCTCGGACTCCCGGCCGACGGGCTCGACGCCACCGGGATCGGAACCTCGCGGCCGCTGCCCGCTCCCGACGAAGCGGAACGCGCCCGGATCAATCGCAGCGTCTCATTCATCGTCCACCTGCAACCGGCTGCCCGCCAATCAAACGGAGCGCGATGATTCAGAAGAAGATCTGCATGGTGGGCGTCTTCGGCACCGGCAAGACCTGCCTGGTCCAGCAATTCGTGCACTCCCGCTTCTCGGTGAAGTACCACAGTACCGTCGGAGTAAAGATCGACCGCAAGGTGGTGCCGGTGGATGAAGGCGAAGTGACCCTCCTGCTCTGGGACCTGGCGGGTCGGGACGGCCATGGCGACATCACGGTGAGCTACCTCCGCGGGGCCCACGGGGTGCTCTACGTCGTGGACGGGACCCGGCGGGAGACTTTCGACCAGGTGTTCGAGCTGCGCGACGTCGTAGAGAAGGCGGTCGGCCCGCTACCCTCGGCCGTGGCGCTCAACAAGTCCGATCTCACCGAGGAGTGGAAGCTGGGGAAGGCCGACGACAAGACGCTCGCCGCGAGATCCTGGCACCAGTTCACCACCAGCGCCAAGACCGGAGCCGGGGTCGAGGCGGCCTTCGCCTGGATCGCGCGCGAGGCGGTCCGGCAGGGGAGCGCGCCCTCATGAGCGTGGACGCCTTCGGCTTGACCGATACCGGCAAGGTGCGGGACAACAACGAGGACCACTTCGTCATTGCGACGCTGCGGAAGGCGGTGGACCTGGGTCAGACCAGCCTGGAGAACGGGCTGCTGGCCGGACGGGTGCGGGAGTCGGCGGCTCGGTTGTTCGTCGTGGCCGACGGCGTCGGCGGACACACCGGGGGAGAGCTGGCCAGCGGCGCCGCGGTGCAATGCCTGCTGGAATACGTGGCCCAGGCGGCCGGGTGTTTTCACGACCTCGGCGTGGACCAGGAGAACGAGTTTCTGGAGCGGCTGGAGGCGGGAATCCAGCGGGCCCATGAGCGGATTCAGCGGGAGCTGGGCGGCGGAGGAGAGGCACCATCTACCACGCTCACGCTTGCCGCGCTGGTGGGGCTCCGGGCCTACCTGGTGCATGTGGGGGACAGCCGAGCCTATTACCTGAGCCGGGGCAGGTTGCGGCAGCTCACCCGGGACCAGACCATGGGGGAGTACCTCCTCGACGCCGGCGCCTGGACCGAGGAGACCGCGGCCCGGGCCCGCACCGCGGGCAACCTGATCTCCACGGTGGGCGGGACCGAGATGACCCCGTCCATTGGACTGGTGGATCTGGCGCCCGGCGACGTGCTGCTGCTCTGCACCGATGGGCTGACCAAGCACGTCGCCGACCAGCAGATCGCCGAGGTGCTGGGGAAGGACCGCTCCGCCAGCGAGACTGCCAGGGAGCTGATGGACCTGGCGCTGGCCGCCGGCGGGACGGACAACGTGACCGTCATCGTGGCGAAGCTGGGGGAATAGGGAGCCAGGGAGCCGGGGAGCCAGGGGGTGTTCTCTCTGGATCCCTAGCTCCCTGGCTCCCTGGCTCCCTTTTCGATGGGAGTCGTGAGGTCATCGGGATCGAGCGGCCGGAACGCGAGGTCGATCGCGAGGTAGACCAGTTTGGAATGGGGGAACGTCGCCATCGGGGTGAGGATGGCGAGGATCGCGCAGCCGACCCCGAGTGCGCCCCAGGGGACCGCCGGCCAGGTGAGCAGCATCCCGCCCACGAACGCCGCCGCAAAAATGCCTTCGGTCAGAAACAGATTCACGGTGTAACTCCCGAGCCAGTATCCCGGCTCGTCGCGATCCATGTGGAGTCCGCAGCCGGGGCAGGAGGGGGCGACGGTGAACCAGCTCAGCAGGACGGGGCCGCCGCCACAGACCGGGCAGCGAAGCCGGAGGGCACGGGTAAGCAGCGCCCTCGTTCCTGGCAGCGGGAGCGAATCGGCGGCGTCAGCGACCCGCGCTGTCGGCTTTGACGGGGGCGAGGACATAGACGAGGTAGTCCGCCCGCTTCCGGTCCTCCTTGGAAGGCTTGAGCCGGTCCAGGTCGGTGACCGGTACCGCGGTGACCACCAGGACTTCGGCGTCTCGGGCCCGTTGCCGGGCCCGGTCCACGGTGCCCAGCCGGAAATCGCTGTGGAAGGCGCCGTTGTAGTGCACCACCAGGCGGCCGGGAGTCCAGGAACGTGCCACGGACTCGCCCATCGTTTCATCCTTGATGCACTGGGCCTGGTAGATCCGGAGCAGACGGGCCGCGGAGGAGTCGGCGCCGCCCGACCCGGGCTGGTGGCTGCTCAGGTCGCCCATCACCTCGCGAAACTTCTCGAAGTACTGGTCTTCGGGGCAGGCGATAGTGGCCGCGACCCGCTGGCGCACCTCGGGGCTCAGGGTATCGAGCGCGGCCAGCCCGCCCCGCGACACCAGCGACGCCAGCGGCCGCGGTACGTTGCTGGCAATCACCGGCCAACTGCGGGTCCGGGCCAGCTCGACCAGGGGGCGGTAGTCGGCGGCGTAGTTCTTCCACGGTCGCCCGTCCCGCAGCAGCTCTTCTTCCGTCGCCGACCCGGCGAGATAGCGGTCCAGCAGCGACTGGACGTCGCGCTCCCACATCTCCAGCGCGAGCACCACCGAGTCGCGCCGCCGGGCGATCCCTTCGAGGATCGCCAGCTCCATGCGGTGGGTGGCCGGATCGTTGTGCTGCTCTCCCACGAAGACCAGATCGGCGGCGGCCAGGTGGCGTGCCAGAGTCTCGAAGTCGATGAATTGCTTCTTGCGGGTGTCGAAGACGCGGTGCGGTGTGTAGCTGGGGGCTGGGTTCTGGGAGTCGGGGTTTGGGGTAATCCCTGCGAGCCGCTCCGCTGGGGCCTGGGCAGGAAGCGAAACCGCCGGAGACAGCACCAGAAGACCGGAGAGAAATGCTGCTCCCCAACCCCCAACTCCCAACGCCCAACCCCTAGATCGGAAGCTCATCTCGCACCAGCAGCAGAATGGCCGCCTGCGGCACCACCAGATACCGCT
>DATFGC010000364.1:0-8680 GCA_035249765.1 Gemmatimonadales bacterium
CCGCACCGGGCGAGTGCATCACGACCTGGCGGTGAATGTCTCGAACCTGGGCAACCGGCTCTACGCCGAATTCCCCAACGTCGGGTTCTTCCGGCCGGAGCCGGGGCGGTCGGTGACGGTCACCTATCGGCTGGGGTTTTAGCCGGCCATGCGGGAAGCGGTCCACTACGTCCCGATCGCCACCAGCGTAGTGGCGCTGGTCTTCGCGATGGTGCTGGGCCGGCGCTACCGGGAGCGGGGCGGCACCCACCTGGCCTGGTGGTGCGCCGGGATGGTGGTGTACGCGGCGGGCACGATCACCGAATCGATCACCACGCTCTTCGGGTGGAGCGAGCCGGTGTTCAAGGCCTGGTACATCTCCGGCGCGCTGCTGGGCGGGGCGCCGCTGGCCCAGGGAACCGCGTACCTGCTGCTGTCCCGCCGGACCGCGACCCGGCTGGCGCTCGCGGTGGGGACGCTCGTTCTGGTGGCCGCCATTGCGGTGGTGCTCTCTCCGATCCGTTTCGAGCTGGTGGAGCCCCACCGGTTGTCGGGCCGGGTCTTCGGCTGGCCCTGGGTCCGCCGCTTCAGCCCGTTCATCAACCTCTACGCGGTGCTCCTGCTGGTGGGCGGCGCGATCCTCTCGGCCTGGCGCTACCGGCACCGGCGGGAAGCCCGGCACCGGTTTCTGGGAAACGTGGCGATCGCGATCGGAGGAATCCTCCCCGGCATCGGCGGCACCTTCACCCGGTTCGGGCACGTGGAGGTGCTGTATGTGACCGAGCTGATCGGGCTGCTGGTGATCTGGGTAGGGTACCGGCTCAATACCCGGGTCCTGACCGGTGCGATCGAGCCGGAGCGGGCCGGGCCGGCCATGTCTATCGGGCGGGCGGTCTAAAGATTATTTTGGACCTTCGAACACCCTCCTGGAGACAACCGATGCTGTCCTGCCGTCCGGCGCACTGCGCCCCGGTGTTGCTGGCCCTTTTCGCCCTTGGCGCCTGCTCCGAGCGGGAAGTGCCGATCGTGGAAACCCAGGGGGAGTGCGGCGACATGTTTTCGGCCCGGATCTGCACCTGGGCCCGGATGCAGGGCGACTCGGTGATCGACATCGGGGCGATGGTGCCGGTCGCCAGCATCGAGTCCGCGCCGGCGGACGCGGCGATGGCCTGGCCCCCGGCTCCGGTGACCGCGCTGGCCCTGCCGGCCGCGGCCCAGGCCCGGACCGGGCTCACCCACCTCACGGTGTTCTGGGAGTCGATGGGACATCCCCCCGGTCCGTACCTCACTCCTCACTTCGATTTCCACTTCTATACTGTCCCCCAGGAGCAGCGGCTGGCGATGGACTGCGCCGATCTGTCCAAGCCGGCCGAGCTGGCGGCGGGATACAGCCTGCCCGACGTGACCCTGCCGCCGCCGATGGCCGACATGATCGGCATCCAAACCCTGACCGGATTGTGCGTCCCCCAGATGGGGATGCACTCGCTGCTCAGCTCCGAGCTCGAAAGCACCAGCCTGTTCCGGGGCACCATGGTGATCGGGTACTACCAGGGCAAGCCGATTTTCATCGAGCCGATGATCAGCCGGGAGATGCTGCTGGAGCGGCGGGCCTTCGATCTCCCGATTCCGGCCATCCCCGGGCTCACCGGCAACCGGCCCACGACGTTCCGGGCCGAGTACGACACGGCGCAGAAGGCGTATCGCTTCGTCTTTACCGGCTTCACCCCCGGGATGTAACCCGGGTGCTGCGCGGCGGCGGTGCCCGGGCCGCCGCTCACCTGTCTCGTAAGCCCGGCCGGTCAGAATATGCCGTTCAAGCCATAGTGCCTGGACGGCATATTTTGGAAGACCGACCTCGACCGACCCCAAAGGTCATCCTATCAGCCGCCCAAAAGTGTAAGTTTGGAGCACTCCGCGACCCAGGATGACCCCCAGGTGCTAGCGCAGCTCAATACCGCCCTCGAGGGCCGGTACACCGTCGAGCGGCTGGTGGGCGAAGGCGGTATGGCCACGGTTTACCTGGCCCGCGACCTCCGCCACCGGCGCAACGTCGCCCTCAAGGTGCTCCGCCCCGACCTGGGCGCGGTGCTCGGCCTGGAGCGGTTCAGCTCCGAGATCCAGGTCACCGCCAACCTCCAGCACCCCAACCTGCTGCCTCTCTTCGACAGCGGCGCCGCCGGCGATCTGCTGTTCTACGTCATGCCGTTTGTGGAGGGGGAATCGCTCCGGGCCCGGCTCGACCGGGAGAAACAGCTCCCCATCGAAGAGGCCATCCGCCTGGCCACCGCGGTGGCCAGCGCGCTCGACTACGCCCACCGCCACGGGGTGATCCACCGCGATCTCAAACCCGAGAACATCATGCTGCACGAGGGCCAGCCCCTCGTCGCCGACTTCGGCATCGCGCTGGCGGTGAGCAATGCCGGCGGCAACCGGATCACCCAGACCGGGCTGTCTCTGGGAACCCCGCAGTACATGTCGCCGGAGCAGGCCACCGGGGACCGGGTGATGGACGGCCGGACCGACGTGTATTCGCTGGGCGCGGTGACCTACGAGATGCTGACCGGGGAGCCGCCCCACACCGGGACCACCTCGCAGGCGGTGATCGCCCGGGTGCTGACCGAGCGGCCCCGGCCGATCCGCTCCAGCCGCTCCTCGGTGCCGGAGCACGTCGAGGCGGCGGTCGAGCGGGCGCTGGAAAAGCTCCCCGCCGACCGCTGGGCTACGCCCAAGGAATTCGCCGAAGCGCTCACCGGGGCCCGTGTCACGCTGAGCGGAGCGAAGCGGCGGAGCACCGGAATAGCATCGTCCCCTCGCTCCGCTCGGGGTGACAAACGTGCATTGATCCCCTGGGGCCTTGCCGCCGCCGGGTTAGGAGCTGCGGCATTCCTGGCGCTCAAGCCGGAGCGTCCGGTTGCCGTGCCGCCCCCCGCGGAATTCGAGCTGTTGCTCCCCGACAGCCTCGACCCAAGCCCCACCGGAGGCGCGGCTACGATCGCCCTCTCCCGGGACGGCTCCACCCTGGTGTTTCAGGCCCGGCGGGCCGGCGGCCCCCCCATGCTCTACGTGCGCCGGCTGGACGAGCGCAGCATCCAGCCGATCCGCGGTACCGACAGCGCCCGCGCGCCGGTGCTGTCGCCCGACGGTACCGAGCTGCTCTTCGTGGCCGGCCCGGGGAGCTCGGCCCCGGTCAAGCGGGTGGCGCTGCGGGGCGGTATTCCCCGCACCGTGGTGGATTCCGCCGCCGGAAACGGGCAGGTGTCCTGGGGCGATGCGGGGCTGCTGGTCACCGGCTTACGGAACATCCTGTGGACCGTCCCCGAGGAGGGAGGGCCGCGTACCCTGCTCGCCGCGCCGGACAGCTCCCGCGGTCATCGGCGCTATGGCTTTCCCGAGATCCTGCCGGGCGGGAAAGCGGCCCTGATGGTGATCTGGAAGGGATCCGGTCTCGAGTCGCTCAGCCTCGGCGTGGTCAGCATCCCGGATGGGGCGGTCACCGAGCTCGCCATCCTGGGCGCCTTTCCCCGCTACTCCGCCACCGGCCATCTCCTGTACGTCACCACCGACGCGGTGCTGACCGCGGTTCCGTTCGACCCGGAATCCCGCCGCACCCTCGGCCCTCCTTTTCCGGTCGCCGAGGGGGTGCGGCTGGGGACCGGAGCAGCGGCCGCCTACGATGTGGGCGGCCCCGGCACCCTCGCGTTCCTGGGCGGCGGGGTGCGGGTGACCGCAACCCGGACGCTGGTGGCGGTCGATCGGAACGGGACCGAACGCCCTCTGGGATCCCGGCCCGGTCACTACTGGGTGCCCCGGGTTTCTCCCGATGGGAAACAGGTCGCCCTGATGGTGGGGACCGAGGGGACCTTCGGCCTCGACAACCCGGACGTGTGGCGGTTCGACATCGGCTCAAACACCCTGACCCGGATCACCACCGATTCCAGCAGCACCCGACCGGCCTGGACTCCCGATGGTGAACGGATCGCCTTCCTCAGAGCCGGAGGCGACAGCGTGGTCCGATGGCGGCCGCTCTACGCCACCGGGCAGACCACGGCCATGCTGCGCTCGCCCGCCGGCGGTGTCAGCGACGTCGATATCGGCTCTGGTGGGTACCTGGCGATGCGATTGCGGGCCGGGACCAGCGGCTCGGACGACATCTGGGTGGTGCACCAGGACAGCCTCGATGCACCCCGGCCGTTTCTGACCGAGGCCTATGCCGAGATCGCGCCCCGGTTTTCCCCGGACGGCCGGGTGCTGGCGTATGTGACCAACCGCACCGGCAGCAACGAGGTGTACATCCGTCCCGTCGTGGGCGGTGGCGGAGAGCTCCAGGTGTCGACCGACGGCGGCACCGAACCGGTCTGGTCTCCCGCCGGAGACGAGCTGTTCTACCGGGTGGCCCGAAGGCTCATGGCGGCGCGGATCGCACGGGGGGGGCGGTTGAGTGTGACCCGGCGGGACTCCCTCTTCGCCGATCGCTACCTGCGCGCCAGCGTCACGAGCAACTACGACGTGTTCCCCGACGGGCGGGAGTTCCTCATGGTGCTGCCCAATCAGCGTGACACCGGGATTCCGCCACTCACGGTTCGGCTCAACTGGCATGGCGCCGCGCGAACCGAAACCAGAATGGGCCAACCGTGAGAATCTGCCTGCCGCTGCTGGTGGCTGTGGCTCTGCCACCCCTCGCCCTGGCGCAGCCCGCGCCGGTCCGCGCCCCGGCGGACTCCTTCACCGTCATGGTCGAGGTCCCGAGCCAGGGAGACACTCTGCGCGGCTTCATCCGGGTGGCCCAGGGCGCGGGGCCCCATCTCACGGTCGTGCTGCTCCAGGGCTTCCCCGGCTCGGCCAACCCGGCCCTGCCGGCCGTCATGCAGAGGGCGGGATTCAATGGGGTGGGCTTCACCTTCCGGGGGGTGCGCGCCAGCGACGGCTTCTACACGGTCCAGGGAACCATCGCGGACGCCAAAGCCATGGTGGCTTTCCTCCGCTCCGACAGTGCGCGACGGCTCTGGCGGGTCGATCCGGACCGGATCGTGCTGATCGGGGCAAGCGCAGGAACGCTCTCCGCGCTGCGCGCGACCGCCGACGATCCCCGCATTGTCTGCGGAGCGGCCATGGTACCCTTCAACTGGGCCAGGGCGGGCCTGGCCGCGCGCACCGATACGGCGCTGCGGCGCCGGATGGAAGGCACGGTCCGGAGCCTGTCGAGCGGGCCGGAACCGGTGCTCCGGGAACGCGGGCTGCTGGAGGAGGTCATCGGGAACGCGGAGGCGAATGATCTGGTGCCGGTCGGGGCCGCGTTAGGCAATCGCAGGGTGATGCTGTTCGGTGCCCGGGACGACACGACCGCGCCGCTGCCGGTCCATTTCGTTCCGCTGGTCGAAGCGATCCGGAAAGCGGGTGGGGCGGGACTCAGGGACACGGTGGTGGACGACACCCACAACCTGCCCACTACCGGTGATGCGGTGGGGGCCGCGATCGTACGCTGGCTCAAGAGCGACTGCGCCCGCTAGGAGTCATCGCGACCCGCCAGGAGTCATCACGACCCGCCAGGAGTCATCGCGAGCGGAGCGAAGCGATCTCGTCGCCGGGATTGCTTCGACCGCTGCGCGGTCTCGCAATGACTGCCCGCGGGTAATCAGGATCCCTGGAGCAGCTTTTCGAACCGGGGATTCCCCTTGAGCGGGGCGAAGTTGGGGTCGATCCGCATGTAAGCAGGGGTCAGCAGATAGGGGACCTTGACCAGCTCCTCCAGCCGGTCGAGCGCCTTCTCAGTCTCCCCCACCTTCAGGTATACCCGGATCAGCTGGTGCTGATAATAGGCGCCGTTGGTCTGGTCGGCGCTCAGCGGAGTGAATCCCGCGCCCCGCTCGGCGGCCTGGATCGCTTCCGCTTTCCGGCCCAGCACCGCCAGCGCCATCCCCCGGAAAATGTTGCGCTGGGGGTCGTTGGGTACCGCCCTGAGCTGCTTGTCGTACTCGGGGAGCGCGCTTTCGGCCAGTGACCGGGCGCGAGCCTTGTCACCCCTCAAGTCGGCGAGCTGCATCAGCGTCACCGCCCAGATTGCCGAGTCGTCGTCGAAGTGCGACGGGGTGAGGCGCAGCAGGGCCTGCTGATCCTCCTCCTCCAGCACCCAGTAGAGATCCTGGTACAGCCCGAAGTAGGCCAGCAGCGCCGATCGGGTAACGCCTGGAGGAGTGGTCCTGATCAGGGCCTGCGCCTCCGCCAAGTCGCCCTGCATCAGATAGGAGAGCGCCAGGTTTTCCAGGGTTGTCAGATCGGCGGGCGATTCCGCCAGGACTTGGCGGGCGATCGCCTCGCCCTCGGCGTACTTCCTCATCAGCAGCAGCACCAGCATCAGATTACGCCGGGCGGGGCCGGAGCGCGGGTCCACTCGCACCGCGGCTTCGGCGTGGGTCAAGGCATTGGCCCAGTCGCCCTGGATTTGCTCGACCTGGCTTGCCAGCTGCAGGACAGTGGCGTCATTGGGGGCGAGCCTGATCGCCGCCATCCCGTCCGCCACGGCCCCGGCCAGGTCAACCGCGATGAGATACTTGTAGCGTGCGCTCGCCGTGAGGGTCTGGACGCTGCCCGGCGCCAGCGCTTCCAGCCGCTCGACCGCCCGCCGGGTCCGGGCCGCCAGCTCCGGGGTCGGTGTCCCGTTGAAGTACAAACGTGCGAGACTGACCGCCATCTCGGACCAGGCCTCGACGAAGCTCGAGTCGAGCGCGATCGCCTGCTCGTAGAGGCTGATGCCCTGTCGCAGGGTGGTGGGGTCGCCCCCCTGCACCGCTCGAGCCCGGAGGAAGAGGTCGTACGCGGCGAGATTGTCGGTGGGCCGCTCGGCCAGCTCCTGCTTCTCCTTGGGGGCGAGAGCGACGTCGAGCGCCCCCGCCACCTGGGTCGCGATATCGCCCTGCACCTTGAAGATGTCGGTCAGCTCGGCGTCGAAGCTCTGGGTCCAGGTCCCGGCGCCGGTCCGCACATTGATCAGCTCCGGGGTGACCCGAACCCGCCCTTTGCCGCCGGCATCCTTGATCCACACCGCGGTCGAGGTCAGCAGGTACTGCACCCCGAGCTCCCGGCCGATCTCCTGAGGCGGCTTGGTCGAGCCCTTGTAGGCGTCGGAGCTGGTGCGGGCGATGACCTGAAATCCCGCCAGCGCCATCAGCTTGCCGCGGACCTGATCGGTGATCCCGTCCACGAAGTAGGCGTCTTCCGCCGCTCCGCGGTTCTCGAACGGCAGCACCGCCAGCCGCACCACACCTCCTGAAGCTCCCGCCGGCCCCCGGAACACCAGCACGGTCGCGACCAGACCCCAGAGCGCCAGCGCGGCCAGCCCGCCCAGCGCGGCGTTCTTCCAGGTGAACTGGGAGGCCAGTCCGGTGACCGCGCCGCCGGCGGCTCGTTTTGCTTCCGTCTTGCCGGTGAGGACGAGGACCAGGGCGCCAATCGCGAGCAGGAGCACCGCGAGGCCGAGCACCCAGGAGGGAAGCCCCCAGCGCTGGACCAGTCCGTAGACCAGGGCGAGCGAGAGCACCGCCGCGCCGGCAAACAGTCCCCAGACCTTGGCGGGGCTGGGCGGAGCTTCTACCGCGGGTGCCGGGACCGGAGTCCGGGGCCCGGAGAGCGGACCCAGCCGCATCTGGTCTTCGGCGTTGCGCAGCGCCTTGGCGAATTCTCCGGCGCTCTGCCACCGGTCGGCCGGGTTCTTGGCCAGGGCCCGCGACACCACCGCGTCCACCGCGGGTGAAAGTCCGTCCCGGGTGGTGGTCAGCGAGCGGGGCGTTTCGGTGAGACTGCGGATCACGATCGCCTGGGGGGTGGGGCCGGTGAAGGGCGGCTCCCCCGCGATCATCTCGTAGAGCACGCAGCCCATCGCGAAAATGTCGCTCCTGGAATCCACCGCCGAGGAGCCGCTGGCCTGCTCCGGGCTCATGTACTGGGGCGTGCCGACCGCCAGGCCGGTCTTGGTGATTGCGGCCCCGCCTGCCCCGGCACCCACCGCGCGGGCGATCCCGAAGTCGGCCACCAGCGCATGCCCCTCGGAGAGCATGATGTTGGCGGGCTTGATGTCCCGGTGGATGATTTTCCGGCTGTGGGCGTAGGCCAGCGCCTCGGTGACTTCCCGGGCGATCCGGAGGGCCTCGTCCACCGGGAGGCTGGTCTCCCGGCGGATTCGCTCGTGGAGCGATTCGCCCTCGACGTAGGGCATCACGTAATACAGGATCCCGCCGGCGTCGCCCGAATCGTGGACCGGGAGGATGTGGGGATGGCTGAGTTGGGCCGCGATCTCCACTTCCCGGAGGAACCGGTCGGCGCCCAGGGTGGCAGCCAGCTCGGGCCGCATCACCTTGACCGCGACCTGGCGGCGGTGCTTGAGGTCGGTGGCCAGGTAGACCGTCGCCATCCCGCCTTCGCCCAGGATCCGCTCGATGGCGTAGGTGGCGGCGAGCGCCTTCCGCACCCGGGCGATCTCGCTGATGTCGGTGGCGGCGGTACGAGGGGGAACTCCGGGCTCGGTGGGCGTCGCGGCGCCGCAGTGCAGGCAGAACAGCGCCTCTTCGGGAAGAGGCGTCCGGCAGGCCGGGCAAGCGCGGGCGGGGGCGGTCATTGGGGTGGGACAAAGATACTACCTGAGGCAATCGGCAACAGGAGCTTTCAGCCCTCAGCCTTCAGCCTTCAGCAGCCATCAGCTTGACTGAAG
>DATFGC010000365.1:0-7416 GCA_035249765.1 Gemmatimonadales bacterium
CTTTCTCGAGCACAACGCCTGCACCGTTTACGGAAAGCCGTACTATCCCGCCGTCTGCCGCGGGTTTCCCTTCGTGGACGCCGAGACCGGCGGCCCCTACCAGTTCGACCGGACCATCTGCCCGGAGTTTGAGCTTCGCCCCGAGCTCCATCAGATCAATCCGTACAGGAAAGCGGATAGCCGGAAGCGGGGAGCGGGGGTGAATGCAGGGCGGTGAATGCTCAGGCTCTTCCCGTTGACTGTTGACTGTTGACTGTTGACGCTGTCTGCATTGGCCTCAAAACAAAGAAAATCCCGAAGGCGACCACCGCCGCCGCGATCCCGAACCACTGCAGGGCGTAGCTCAGGTGCGGGCCCCCGTCCATCGGCGGCAGCTCGGATCGGAACGGATACACCGTTCCCCGGATGGTGTGCGCCGGCGTGGAGGAATCCGGCTCCGCCACCAGATAGAGGTCCGAAACCGGGTAGGGGACCCGGGCCCGCATGGCACTGAGATCGAGGCCGTGCCAGCTCTCCAGCCCGCGGCTGGTCACCGGCGCTCCATCGCCCCGGTCGGGCACCGGCAACAGCACCCCATGAAAGGCTCTCCGCTCCGCCTCCGACCAGGTCTCCGCTGTGGGGCGCACCGCATCGGCGGCGGGGACGTAGCCCCGGTTCACCAGCACTGCGGTGTCGCTCCCCGGGAGCCGCAGGGGGGTAACCACCTGGACGGCGGGAATCCCCGCTACCAGCCGGTTTCGGAGCAGAAACTCCCGGGCCTGGTCGAGCGTCCCCATGAGGAGGGCCCGGCGATTGGGCTCGAGCCGCTCCCGGCGGAGCGAATCCCAGATCAGTGGAGGTAGCGCGCGTCCCGCCATCGCCAGCCGGTTTCGTTCGGCCCGTTCGGCGTGGCGGCCCAGCTGCCACACTCCCAGTGCGATCGCCGCCAGACCGACGATCAGGGTTGTACCGAAGAGGACGATGCGCCGCAACGGAGGCTCCGGGCTGTCTGCTGAAACGGACACCGGCCGGTCGAGGGCTTCCCGGTTCCAGTGGCTAAGTAGGCCGCGCACAAGAAGATAGTACGAAGCGCCGGAGACGGCCCATCCCTTGCTCTTTGCAGCCGTGGCCGTCGCGATAGACGGTGCAGAACCACCACAACAACGCACTCGGTGAGGCCCGCATGTGGAATCCGACGAAGCTTCTGCTGGCGATGGGCGCGGCGATCGTCCTCATCCCCGCGCCCACTGCCTCCGCCCAGCGCCGGCGAGGGCTGGTGGACGTTTCCCACCGGCACGAGCGCCATGGAGCGTGGCTGACCTTCGGCCTCGGCGCGGGCCGGGAGAGCTTCCGCTTCAGCAACGTTCCGGGCGGCTACAGCAACGAAATCACCAAGCCGTCGTTCTGGCTGGCCGCCGGCGGGACGGTGAATCCGCACCTTCGGCTGGGCGGCGAAATCAACGCCTGGGTCAACGAGTTTGACGAAGCGGGCGAGCACATTACCGAGAGCCTGGTGAGCGGGATGCTGACCGGCCAGGTGTTCCCGATCCGCGACCTGGGGCTGTTTGCCAAGGGCGGAATCGGCATCAGCCGCAGCGGCAGCGACGTGGAGTTCGGATTCGGCACCGGGGAAACCGGGTTTGCCTACCTGGTCGGTGCGGGTTATGAGCTTCGCCTGGCCCGCAATTTCTTCCTGGTGCCGTCGCTCAACGTTTTGCACCACCGCTCCACCGGCAGCCGAGACGATCCGGACGGGACGCTGCATGAGCGGGTGGTGACGCTGGGGATTGCGCTCACCTTCCAGCCTGGCCGGTGAGCGGTGAGCGCTGAGCGGGTGATCTGAACGCAGCAACCCTCCGGAGCAGACGCGCCGGAGGGTTGTTGTTTTTCCCGCTCACTGCTCACCGCTTACCGCTTACCAAATCGTGGTCGTCTTCTCCACCCTCAGCTTCCGGGTCAGCTTCTGCCCGCCGACTTCGACCACGACCAGGTAATCGCCCGGGTCCACGGTCGGGGCGCCTCCGCCGCCGAATCCGCCGCCGCCCCCGCCGCCGCCACCGACCAGGGCCTGGATCGCCTGGAACCCGCCCAGCGCCTGGACCAGCGGATTGCCGCCCAGTCCGCCGCCGCCGCCACCACCACCGCCACCCTGGCCGATCACGCCGCCTTCACCGGGACGGGCCTGGAAGGGCGCGAGGCCGGGTGCTCCACCACCGCCCCCGAATCCACCGCCGCCCCCACCGAACCCGCCGCCACCAGCGCCGCCGCTCACCACCGCCATGAGCTGGGTCCTGGCGGAGTCGAGTGCGGGTCGGCTGCCGCCGGCCGCGACCAGCGAGTCCACCGTCCGGTTGATCCGGGCGATCATCATCGCGCTGTCCCGCTGCTGCGCCGGCGAGAGCGCCGCCCGCGCCGGGGGCCGGCCGTTGAAGGGCCAGTAGACCCGCTGCAGGCCCGCTCCGCCGGGGCCGGTCAGTGTCCGGATGGTGTCACCCAGCGCGTCCACGATGGAGATTCTCGCCGCCCGGCCGCCGCCGGCGCCCTGCGCCACCCGGTACACGATCTCGGCGCCGTAGGGAGGAGGATTGGATACGAAACGCAGGTGGCCGTACCCCCCGCCGCCGCCAATGCCGTCCTGGGGCGGTGTGGGGAACTGCCAGGCGGTGTTCGGCTGGAAGAAGTACACCGGCGCCGACAGCGCCGCGGTGGTGAGCTGCTGGAGCGGTGCGATGTCCACGATCCAGATCGAGCGGCCATGGGTTCCGGCAATCAGCTCGTTGTCCCGGGGATGGATCTTGAGGTCGTTGACCGGCACGGTGGGGAGGCCGGACATGAATTTCCGCCACGAGGTGCCCCGGTCGGTCGAGACATAGGCGCCGATGTCGGTGCCCACAAACAACAGGTTCGGATTGCCCGGATCTTCCCGGATCACATGGACGTAGTTGACGCCCCCGGCGGGCAGGTTATTGGAGATCGAGCGGAAGCTCTTGCCGAGGTCGTTGCTGACGTACACGTACGGCGCGTAGTCGCCGTTGCGGTGATTGTCGAAGGTGACGTAGAACGTGGCCTCGTCGAAATGTGAGGGCTCGATCCGGCTCACGTAGGTGTTCTTCGGCACGCCGGGGAACCGCCCGGTCAGATTCTCCCAGGTGCCGCCGTCGTTCCGGGTCAGCCAGACGTTGCCGTCGTCGGTGCCGGCGAACAGCAGCCCGGGCCGGACCGGCGACTCATTGAGGGAGACGATGGTGCTGTAGGTCTCCGCCTGGGTGATGTCGGGGGTGATGCCGCCGGTGGCCCGGGTGCTCACCCGGATCCGCATGGTGTCCATGGTGGTGAGGTCGGGCGAGATCGGATACATCTCGTCGCCCTGTTTCACCGACTTCATCACCCGGTTGGCCCCGGCGTAAAACACTTGCTGGTTGTGGGGCGAGAGGAAGTACGGAGTGTTCCAGTTCCATCGCAGCTGGAGGTCCAGCGAATCGCGGGTGGCGGCGGCCCGGAAGGCCGCGATCCGGGCCCGCTGCTCCCGGGTCTCCGGCCTGGTGGTGTCGCCCCGCACCACCAGGATCGAGTCCTGCCACTTGAGGTACTGGGTCCGCCACTGCGGCTTGGCCAGCCCGCGCTGCTCGCCGGTGGCGATGTTGCGCCGCTGGATGTTGCCGCCCTGCGATGTGGCCAGCACGATGTTCGGGTTGGTCTGATCCTGCTGGGTACCGAAGCCGTCGCCGCCGCCGACGTTGTACCAGTGCGCGTTGGTGATCACCCCGCGCCGCCGGCTCGGTCCGCACCACGAACCGTTGTCCTGCAACCCGCCGCAGACCCGGTAGGGCACCCCCATGTCGTAGCTGATGTTGTAGAACTGGCCGATGGGGAATGAGTTGGGGAAGATCCAGTTCCCGCCCCGGTCGAAGGTCACCCCGATGCCACCGTCGTTGCCCACGACCTGGTAGTTGGGATCGTTGGGATCGATCCAGTGGGCATGGGTGTCCACATGCAGGCCCTGCGAAAAGCTCCGCACCGTCTTGCCGCCGTCGGGCGAGAACAGGTGCGGCGTCGAGCTGAAGTACACCCGCTCGGGATCCCGGGTGTCCACCCGGACCTGGGAGTAGTAGAACGGCCGCACGTTCTGCGGCGCCACCCGGGTCCAGGTCGCGCCCGCGTCATTGGACCGGTACAGCCCGCTGGGACGGGTCTGCCGGGCCGCGCCCGCGGTGGGACGGGGATTGGAGGTGGTATCGGCCTCGATCATCGCGTACATGATCTGGGGATTGGACTTCGCGATGGCGAACTCCATCCGGCCCTTCATGGTCTCGGGCAGCCCCCCGCCCTTCATCTCGGTCCAGGTGGCGCCGCCGTCGGTGGTCTTCCACATGGCGCTGCCGGGCCCGCCGCTCTGCAGGTAATAGGGGCCCCGCTGCCGCTCCCAGCTGGTGGCGTACAGGATGTCCGGGTTGGTTGGGTGCATCTCGACATCCACGAAGCCGGCTTTGTCGCTGACGAACTTGGAGAGGGTCCAGGTGGCCCCGCCGTCGGTGGTCTTGTACAGGCCCCGTTCCGGGTTGCTGTTCCAGGGCGCCCCCAGCGCCGCCACGTACACGATGTTGGGGTTGGTGGGATGCACCACCACCCGCCCGATGGCCTGGGTCTTCTCCAGGCCCATCAGCTTCCAGGTGCGGCCGCCGTCGGTGGACTTGAAGATCCCGCCGCCCGGTGAGATCGAGTTGCGCGAGTTGGGCTCGCCGCTGCCGGCCCAGACGATGTTGGTGTCCGAGGGAGCGATCGCGAGGTCGCCCATCGAGATGACCGGCTGGTTGTCCCCGAACACCAGCTGGAAGGTCGTGCCGGCGTTGGTGGTCTTCCAGATCCCGCCCGCCGCGGTCGCCACGTAGAAGGTGCGCGACGGACTGGGAATCCCCTCGACGTCCACGATCCGGCCGCTCATGTTGGCCGGCCCGATGTTGCGCCAGCGGAGGCCGGCGAGCAGCGTGCTGTCCACGCTGGCAGTGGGGACCTGGGCGGACAGGCTCGCCGCCCCGGCAAGGAGCGCGAGAGAAACAATTCGCGAGCCCCGGACCAGGGCTGGGAAACGATTCATGAGAGACTCACAGTTGTGGTGGGTTGCAAATTCCGGCGATGCGCTGAAGATACGAATGTCGGTCCCGTTCCGTTGACCCGCAAGGCCATCTCACCTCCGCGTCTTTCGCGTCGTCCGCGCCCTAATACAGTCTGACCTGGAATCTCGCCAGCCGCCCCGGCTCCGGCAGCCTGCACTGACCGTACATCGCCTTGTTCCCGAGGTTGTCCACCCCGATCCGCGCCTCCAGCCGGGAGAGCAGCCCGCCCGAGTCACCGATCCGGAACTGCCGGGACAGGTCACCGCTGAACACGGTGCCCGCCGCCAGCTCGGCATCGGCGCCACTGGCGGGGTCGATGCAGAACTGGCTGCCGGTGTAACGCGCCTCGCCCCCCACGAACAGGCCGAGGGGGAGCGGTGTGGTGAGGTAGGCCCGGCCGAAGGTCTCGGGAAGGTTTTCCGGACGGTTGGTGACCTGCGCCTGGGTATCGGTGAGGTCGACCTGCTGCACCGTCAGGGCGCCTCCCAGGGAGGCTCGCCCCACCACCGTCCCGGCCAAGAGCTCGATCCCCGTGCTGGTGAGACGGTTCCGGTTTACCCGCATGAACCGGCTGTCGGGCAGAGTGATTCGCACTACGGCGTCGTTCATCTGGTGACGGAAGCCCACCAGCTGGATTTCGCTCTGGGATCCGAGCCGGGCGGTGAGGCCAGCCTCGGCGGCCACCAGGTGCTCCGGCCGGAGATCGGGGTTGGGAATGAACCGGTCGAGCGCGCCTGAATAGAGCTCCCGGAGCGCGGGAAACCGGCCCCGGCGGCTCACCCCGGCATGCGCCAGCACCCGCCCTTCCGCCGCGACCAGGGTCAGCCCGATTCTCCCTCCCAGCTCGGTCAGGGTGGGCTGCCCCGGTTCCCGTCCGCCGGTCTCCGGTGTCCTGCCGACGTCATAGGCGCCTCCGACGCTCAACCGGAGCGCGTTGATCCCCTGGCCGCCCGCGATCAGCCGCCAGCTGGTCTCCGCCCCGACGCTCATCAGCTGCTGGCGGTAGCGAGCCTCGCCCGCGGGCAGGAACTCGTCGTGCCGGATGTCCGAGAAGGTGAACGCCACGCGAAGGTCTCCCCGGGCACCCAGCGTCTGGTCCCCCAGGGCCCGGAAGGTCAGGGTGCGGTCCTTCCCGTTCTCGAATCCGTCGACCGTGCTGTACCGGCGGCTGTCGTAGGTGTCGATATCGGTCCGCCCCACATCGATCCCGAGGCTGGCCTCGAGATCGCCTCGTCCTCCGAAGATCGAGCGGCGGTCTCCGGTGCCTCCGGAAAAAATCGCCAGCGACCGGGAAATATCGGGATAGCGCCAGAAGCGGGCGTCGTCATACCCGAGCTCGGCCGCGATGCCCCGTTCCGCCTTGAAGGTGGTTCCCGCGAACGAGAGCCAGGAGCCGCTCCCGGACTGATAGCGCAGCGCGGTAAAGCCGTCCACGCTCCGGGCATCGGTGTTGACCCTGAGATCGTTCTCGCCGGGCACCGGCTCGACCACCCCCCGCGCCAGCGGGAGGCCGGGCGTATCCCGGAAACTCACTCCGCCGCGCAGCATCCATTTCCCCGCCGGACCTCCCAGCGGCACGACCAGGCTCGCCGAGCCTCCGAAGCCCCCGACGTGATCGACCCCGCTGACCAGCTCGGCGATCGAGCGCTCCGGCCTGGTGGCCGAATGACCCACGGGCAGCTCGATCACGCCGCCGAGCACGTTAGGCCCATGGAGCATGGTGGAGAGCCCGCGGACAAAGGTCACTTCCTGGAAGGCGGTAGCGGGCAGCGCCGCCACGTCGGCGCGCGCATCCCATGCCAGGGTCAGGGGAATGCCGTCCACCAGCACGGCCACCTGACGCGACTCCGAGCCCCGCACCGAGATCTCCGCCTCGCCCCGGGCATTCCGGCGCAGGTGGATCATGGGAAGCTGGCGCAGGGTCTGCTCGAGGGTGGGTGCGGGAGGAAGGGGCAGGGAATCGAGCCGCACCCGGATCGCGGCGGAGCCGCCGGCGGTGATCACCGGGCGGACCGCCCGGACCTCCAGCTCAGGCAGGGCGGTGGCCCGCCGGATCGAGTCGGCCCGCGCCGAGTCCCGGCTGGCCTGCGCCCCGAGCGGGCCGGCCATCGCCATCATGGCGCTCAGGATCACGAAATACCGGCGGGACATCGGCGGTCTCCTCCGGAGAATCGTCCAGGAAACAAAATACTACGGATCCCATGGCCAAGCCGTTGACCCTCAAGCGCTTCGCCGCTATTCTGTTGCACGCGCCCTGGTGGTGAAACTGGTAGACACGCTATCTTGAGGGGGTAGTGCCGAAAGGCGTCGCGGTTCGAATCCG
>DATFGC010000366.1:0-4722 GCA_035249765.1 Gemmatimonadales bacterium
CACCCGCCACCCCCAGGAGAGGAACTCCGCCTCGGGAAGCCGGGAGGAAAGCAGCGCGAAGATTCCGGTGCTGAGCAGGAGGCCGGCGGGCACGCCCATCTGGGGCCAGCTGCCGTGCAGGCCACGGCTTCGGCCGCCGGAATGCTCCACCGCCATCAGCACCGCACCGCCCCACTCGCCGCCGACCCCGATGCCCTGCGCAAACCGGACCACGACCAGCAGGACGGGAGCCCAGACGCCGATGGTCGCATAGGTAGGCAGCACCCCGATCAGCGCCGTCGCCACGCCCATGATCATGAGCGACCAGACCAGCATCCGCTTGCGGCCCACCCGGTCGCCGTAGTGGCCGAACACCGCTCCGCCCAGCGGGCGGGCGAGAAAGCCCACCGCGAACGTCCCGTAGGCCGAGAGGGTTCCCGCGAGGGGATCGAGGGTGGGAAAAAACAGCTTGTTGAAGACCAGCGCCGCGGCGGTGCCGTAGAGGAAGAAGTCGTACCACTCGATCGTGGTGCCGATGAAGCTGGCCAGGATCACCGGCCGGATGGAATCGCTGCGCGAGGTCATGAGGGGGCTGAATATACTCCTCCTCACCGGTCCCGCCGCTCCAGGCGGCTCGGGCCGCCTGCCTGATGCCTACTGGGTTTCTTCCGGCGCGGGCTCGCCCTCGGACTCGGTCGTCAATCCCCGCTTGTACGCCAACTCTCGCAGCGCAGTGTCATCCAGCCGGCGCAGCATCTCTTCCACCAGTCTGAGCCCCTGGCTCTGGCCTTCGCTGTTGAAGGTCCGCTCGATCTGGTCGGCCAGCAGGCGAACCAGATCTTCCCGTCCGATGTCCGACTCGGTCTGCTTGGTCGTGGTCATGATCCCTCCGGAGTTGTTCTTGGTGACGCGAGACCCGGGCCGAGGGACACGCAGTAGGCCGGTTTTCGGTCTGCGATCCGGGGTTGCCCAGCCCCAATCACTTTCCTAGCTTGGGAATGAGTGCCGGAAAGGAATGGACCGGCAATCGGCCGTCTGAGTGAGCGGAAGCAGTCGAACCGTATCCTGCGGACGTGGAAGGGCCCCCCGGGCTCGATCTGCGTCCGCATTCTTTTTCGCAACCTGAGGAGGACAATCTCATGGCTAATACCGCCGTGTTTGGCATCTACGCGACCCGGGCCCAGGTCGAAGAGGCCGTGGACCAGCTCCGCGTGGCGGGCTTCCGGCCCACCGACATCTCGGTGCTGTTTCCGGAGAACGTCGGCACCAAGGAATTTGCCCACGAAAAGAACACCAAGGCCCCCGAAGGCGCGGCGGCAGGCGCGACTTCGGGCGCGCTGGTGGGCGGCACCCTGGGCTGGCTGGTGGGCATTGGAGCACTGGCCATCCCGGGCCTCGGACCGTTCATTGCGGCCGGACCGATCATGGCCCTGCTGAGCGGCGTGGGGGTCGGGGCCGCCGTCGGAGGTATCGCCGGCGCCCTGGTGGGTATGGGCATCCCCGAGTACGAAGCCAAGCGCTATGAAGGCCTGATCAAGGGCGGAGGCATCCTGCTCTCGGTGCACTCCGACAGCAGCGACTGGACCAAGCGGGCCAAGGAGATTCTGGAGCGGACCGGAGCCGACGACATCGCGGCCACGTCGGAAGCCAAGGGCGATTATGCCAATGCCGACCGCCCGAGCCCCCGTCCCGGAGGGATGTAATCCACGATACGCTGATTGTGGTACACGGCACGAGCCCCGGGGGCGCCCGCTGGCGTTCCCGGCGGTTCGCCGGGCTCGAACCGGCCGCACCTCCGCATTCCACGTAAATGGAGATCACGATGAACACGCTTCTCGACAACCTGGCGGACCACCTCCAGGGTGACACCCTTACGCAGCTCAGCCGGCAGGTGGGGGCGGATGAGGAGAGAACCGCCAACGCCATCGCCACGGCCCTGCCTCTGCTGGTCGGCGGGCTGGCCCGCAATGCCTCGACCCCGACCGGAGCCAGCTCGCTGGAGCAGGCGCTGGACGGCGACCATGACGGCAGCTTGCTTCAGAACGTCTCCGCCCTCTTCGGAGCCGGTAACGCCGCGCCGGTATCGCCCCGGACCCTGAACGGGGCAGGCATTCTGGAGCACATCTTCGGCGGCCGCCGGGCCCCGGCCGAGCAGACGATCGGAAAGGCATCCGGGCTCAACCTCCAGCAGGCCGGCAAGCTGATGGTGCTGCTCGCCCCGCTGGTGATGGCCTACATCGGGCGCCGGAAGCGGGAGGAGGGAGCCCGGAACATCGGATCGCTGCTGCGAAGCGAGCAGGAGGACATCGACCGCCGGGCGCCCGGCCTCTTCGGCAACCTGTTCGGCAAGAAGCCCAGGGCCGACTTCTCGGACGTGCGGAGCGGCAGCTCGACCACTGCCGGCGGGCAGCGCCCCGCCGCCACCGGCCAGCTGGAGACCTATACGGTAGTCTCGGGCGACAGCCTGTCCAAGATCGCGCAGCGGCGATACGGCGCCGCCAGCAAATGGCGGGTGATCTTCGAGGCCAATCGCGACCAGATCAAGGATCCCGACCTGATCCACCCCGGGCAGGTCCTGACGATTCCGCCGGACCGCTGATTCCGCTGGACTCGGGCCTGGCCGTTTCCGCCAGGCCCCCCCGGTCCTTTCGCTGGTTATTGTTTCGCCATGCCAAGATTGCCCGTTGTGCCGTGCCTCTCCGCCTTGCTGGCCGTCGGGTGCGGAGGTGAGCGGCTCGAGCAACGGGACCCTGTTCCCCCGGGCGCAAATATGAACACCCCGACCGTCTCGATCCTGCCGATCATGGTGCGAGACTCGATCGCATCGGTGCGCGGGGTAACCGTCCGCAATGGGGGATTCGGATCGGCGATCTCGCGAGGTCCGGATGGGCAGCTCTACATTTTGACCGATCGAGGTCCCAACTACGACTTCGCCACGGAGACCAAGGCGTTCGCCGCGCCCGAGGTCGGTCCCCAGATCGGGGTGTTCGAGCTGCGGGACCGGGAAGTGGCGCTGCTGAGGAGGATTCGCCTCCGCAACATGGACGGGTCGCCCCTGACCGGGCTTCCCAACCCTCCCGGGCCGGGGTCCACAGGCGAGGCCGCGGTTACCCCGGATGGGACCCGCCTGAAGCCGGATCCGAACGGACTCGATACCGAGGGTCTCCACGTGCTTCGCGACGGCACCTTCTGGATCGCCGATGAGTACGGGCCCAACCTGGTGCACTTCGACGCCGCGGGACAGGTCATCGAGCGGGTGAGTCCCTTCGGACCTCGCGGCCGAGCGCTTCCGGCGGTTCTGGGCGCCCGCCGCCCGAATTACGGCTTCGAGGGTCTGACGGGGGACGAAGCCGGACGCCTCCTGGCGAGCATCGTGCAATCTCCGCTGGACAACCCGCGCGCCGCCGGTCGCGAGTCCATTCACATCCGCATCGTCGTGTTCGACACCCAGATGGGCTCGACCCGGCAATATCTCTACCCGCTCGACGCCGCCGGATTTTTCGTAACCGACATCGCCTGGCTCTCCCCAACCCGGTTTCTGGTGCTGGAGCGGGATGTGGGGTTCCCGGGAGGCGATCCGGCCGGTTTACAGAAGAAGGTGTTCGCGGTTGATCTGACCGAGGCAACCGACGTGAGCGACCCGGCGAACCGGGCGTCGGGCCGGCTCGCCAATGGGAAGACGCTGGAAGCCGCTTCGACCGCCGACCTGGTGGTGGAGCAGATAGAGCCTGCCATCAAGAGTCTGGTGGTGGACCTCCTCGATCTCGGATACCCCCACGACAAACCGGAGGGGTTGGTGGTCCTGGGCCGCGACCAGATCGGAGTCGTGAACGACGACGACTATTCCATCACCGACGGCGGAGGGGGCGTGGCGGCCGTCAAGCGTCTGCCCCGCACCGGCGAGGTGGATGCCGGCTTCCTCTGGGTGATTCGGCTGGCCAAGCCGCTGTGGTAGCGGTGAGCGGTGAGCGGTGAGCGTGAGCGGTGAGCGGTGAGCGTGAGCGGTGAGCGGTGAGCGGGAGGCGGATGGCAGGACTGGAAAACCGCATGGCAGGGGCGGGACTCGATCCGAAAGACGAGGACCTTCCGGTTGGGTGGCTTGCGACCATAGCAGGGGCGGGACTCGAACCCGCGACCCCGGCATTATGAGTGCCGTGCTCTAACCAGCTGAGCTACCCTGCCAGAGCCTGCAAAAATAGCAGCGGACCCAACCGATGTCACTCTGAGCCATCAGCCATCAGCCTTCAGCCTTCAGCCTTCAGCCTTCAGCCTTCAGCCTTCAGCCATCAGCCCATTGCCTACTGCCCACTCCCCATTGCCCACCTGTTGCCTGTTGCCTGCTCTATCTCTCGTCCCGCAGCAAAGTGTATTCTATCTCCCCCGGCCGGAGCATCCCGTAGAGCTCCCGGGCCAGCCGCTCCTGCATGGCCGGATCGGTCTCGATCCGCTTCTTGACCCGGGCCAGGCTGTCCACCTCCCGCGCCAGGGTCCGCACCAGCGCCTGCTCGGTCCGCTCCCGCTTCCGGAGGTCGAGCCACTGGAGGGTGCTGTATTCCCCGCCCTGCGCCGCGAAGTAGAGCGCCGCGACCACCAGCAGGAGCGCCACCCAGCGGGCCCGGGTCACAGGTGATACATGTCCCGGCCCGGATAGTGGGCCATGTCGTCCAGCTCTTCGGCAATCCGGAGCAGCTGGTTGTACTTCGCGGTCCGGTCGCTCCGGGAGGCGCTCCCGGTCTTGATCTG
>DATFGC010000367.1:0-5441 GCA_035249765.1 Gemmatimonadales bacterium
GGGAGAAGCTACCGTTAACCCGCCGAAACGCCAGCATCGCACCATGAGGGGTCGTGTATTGTCGTCCCGGGCCTGTCCACCTGCGGGGTGAATTGAGCTAGCGGGCGTCTCGCAGCCGGCGCAGCGTGGCCAGGGCCACAATGACAATCGCCGCTTCGATGGCGAGGAAGAGCAGCATGAATGGAGCAGCGCTGCCCTCGGCGACGATCCCGACCAGTCGGCCTCCGCCGAACCCCGCAGCGGTGAGGGCGAGCGCCACCAGTCCCGGACGAATCCAGTCGTCGCGCCGGGCACACATCCAGAGAAAGATCCCGACCGCCAGATCGAGCCCACCGTAGGTGGCTCGAAGGTCGGTACGCGCCATGGCCGTGGGCAGCGAGATCTCCGTGAGGCCGGCCCACTCGGTGGGAACGATGAGGAACCCGATGCCCACGATCACGAATACCATGGCGCCAAGATGGAGCAGGACTCGGGCGAAGGTCACGGTGGCGGCACCTCAGGTGGTTCTCACGGCATGCAGAAAGCGGCCGTAGCCGATCTCGGCGGCGTTCTTCGTGAGCTCGATGTTGACCCAGGCGATGACATCGCCGAACGGGCGGTCCCGGAACGGCCACCGGGTCCGCTCCGGCGATTGCAGGTCCGCATCGGTCAGATGCTCCAGTTGCTCCCGCCACGCTCCCTGCAGCCCCGCGACCCACTCGCGCACCGCGTCCGCGCTGCCGGGCCAGGTCACCGTCTCGCGGGAGAGCGTCCGGTCGCCGAAGGAGTGATCCAGCGCCATGGACCACCAGAAGCCGATGTGCCAGGTGATCCATGCGATGCTGGGGGGGCCCAGGTCGTAGCGTTCGTGCTCGGGCCAGTCGGCGCGCCAGTCCCCGGAGGGAAGCTGATGCACATGCGGCCCCGCCGAGGCGGGACGCCAGAGACACTCCTCGGTGGTGAGCCCGTCGAGGTGGAAGCTGGTGAGCTTCCACGCCGTGTCGAGCTGCCGGACCAGGTAGTCCCGGGAATGAGTGGCCATCAGCCGTGTCTTCCGCGAAAGAGCTACAGGATCGGGGCGGGACCCAGGAATCCGAAGAAGAATCCGAGTGCTGCTCCGGCCGCGAGCAGCATGCCCAGCAGTGCCAGCAGAGCCTCAGCCAGTCTGACCGGAGCGCTGTGCGGGTGGGCGGCCCGCTGTTCAACCAGCCCCCAGGCTCCCACCGTTGTCGCGGTGAAGAGGATCGCGGCAAATGGCCAGCGACGCCAGTCGAGCAGCAGGATGGCGGCAGCGCCGGGGAGGCCGGCTACCACCAGAAACGCAAGCAGCGGTGTGGACGCATGGGCCGCCCAGCGCGTGATGCCGGAGTAAAGCGACTCCGGCTCGTAGCGATCGGAGGGAGTGCCGGCCTGGTTCATGTCGCCAGTGCGGTGGGATGTTTCGGCTGGTACAGACCCAAACTCGCCCCGCTGGGCAGCGGAATCGTGGTAACGATTCCCCACGGCTCCTCCTGAAGCTCCGAACAGTGCACGCCCTGCTCCGCCAGGCGGTAGATGTACGCCCGGACGTTGTCGCACATGAGGTAGAGCGAAGCCGGCAGCAGTGCCGAACCGGCGGCTGCTGATGGTGTGCCCTCCAGCGGATGAACGGCCACCTCGGCCGGCGGTAGTCCGAAGATCAGCCATCCTCCGCCGGCATCCACCGCCTTGAAGCCGAGCACGTCGCGCAGGAAGGCGCGATCCGCGTCGGCATCGCCGCTGTAGAGCAGCACGTGGGCTCCGAAGATCACGGCTGGTTCCCCCGGAGCCGTGACAGCACCTGATCGATCTGGGTCTTCCGGCGCCGGGCCCATCCGGGAAGTCGCAAGGCGCCGATGCCGAACATGCCAAGGCCAATCAAAGCCATGAACCCGGCGCCGGTGTCCGCGTTCCCATGGCCACCGGCCGCGGCGAGGACGAGCAGGGTTGCCGCGGCGGCGCCCAGCATCCCGAGCCCTGCCGTCATGAGGGTGCGAGAGTCTCCCTTGGTGGTCTGGAGCCGGATTCGATGGCCGCTCGGGGTCGGTTCGACCAGAGCCTGAAGGTTGCCGTTGGTCCACTGCCGGAAGGGACCGTCGTAGCGCACCGCGCCGCGGGCTTCGAACGTCTCGCGCAAGTCGGCGACCAGAAGCTCCCAGTCCGGATCGGAGAGCGGGCCGTCGAACTCGACCGTCCGGCCGACCCCGATCGGGAGGCCGAGAAACGACCGCGCCACCGGCCGCCCGGCCTGGTCCAGTGACCGGGCGGCATGCGCAATGGACTCGGGCGAAATCCCCACCTCGCGTCCGATGTCCTGCAGCTCGGCCATGGTCATGCCCCTGCCCTCCGCGGGAGTGGGCAGCGCCGGGTGCTCGGTCTTCGAGGCCTGCTCGAAGATGGCGGCCACCTCGTCATCGCTGTAGTGCCGCTCAGTCATGGCGGATCGCGTCAGACCGGAGTCCGGACGCCGTCCTCGCTGGGGCTCCGCCGGGGTTGCGGCGTGGGGGGACCAAGGGCGAGCCTTCGCTCGGTGGCATCGAGCCGCTCGACCACCTCACCCAGAACGCCGCGGAGGGCGCTGGTTTCAGCCAGCATCGCCTCCAGCGCTTCGGCGTCTCGTCGCCGGTCCCGCAGGTATCCCACCCACAGGCGGCCCAGCGGACTGAACGACACCGCGGCGATCAGGATCAACCCGCCCACCAGCCAGGGCAGCACGACCATCGAGGTGTTGAGGAGAATCATCTTGAGGATTTCGGGATTCATCGGATCTCCTTCCGGGTCACCGGGTGCCGCCACCTTCAAGAATACCCCCGCGCGACCCGGAGTGAGAAATGCGGGCACCCCCTAGAACAACCGGAGGCTGGCCCCGATCATGACGAGGCCGAAGCGTCGTTCGGAACCGACCTGGTGAATGTATGAAGCCTGGGGGCTCAGGCTTCGATTGCCTCTCAGGGGAATATCGAGACCGACTCCGATGACAATTCCCATCCCGAAATCAATTCCATGCTGATCCCCGCCTCCGGCACCGGCAGTGACGTCGTCCCCCGAGCCCGGGTGAAGCAGGAAGCCGCCGCCGAGCCGGAGCCAGGGTGCGTACTCGGGGGGAGCAACGAGCGTCCCGGTAAGAAGGACTGCTTCGAAGTGCCGGCCGCCGCTCAGGGTGGCCTGGAGCTCGGCGCCGAGCTCGAGGGCGGGCCCGACTCGTTCGCCGAGCCGGAGCAACAGAGCGGGGCCGATGCTCCGATCGCTCCCGGCGCAACTGCCGCAGATTCGCTCGGTGAGTCGCGCTGCGCCCAGACCGACCTCAACGTAGGTCCCCTCGCGAGCACTCAGGCGCTGGCCGGACAGTCCCTGCGCAGGTATGACCGCAAGGAGAAGAAAGCGACAGAGCCGCGTCACAAGTTCACATCCACCATCGGTCCGCTGCTCGAAAGGCGGAATTTCCGCCCCAGGGGCTGCAGAGGGCCGTCGAACTAGCCCGGCGGCGTCGCTGCAAACCGAAGCACGGTGTTGGCGCCGGTCTCGGGATCGACCCCGACCGCGGCGACGCCGGCGAGGGAGAGCGCCGGAGTCGGACTCACCGCGATGGCCCGGGGCAGCACGACCACGCTCCGAAGCCGTCCGTCCGGCTCGAAAACGTCGAAGATGGTCCGGTCGGAGTTACCGGTCGGCCATCGCCGGACCCATACCCGTCCGTCCGTCGCGGCGTATACCGCCATGTAGGCGGGAAACATCTCCGGCAGACGAACCGAGCGCACCTCGGGCGGCATGCCCTCCACCCGGTCGAGCGGCACCGGTACCGAGTCGAGCCGGGCCCGAAGCGCCGCCACGCTATCCTGCCGCTGGCGGGGCGGAATGCGATCCGGCGGCACCTCCCGGCGATACCGCTGGACTTCACGGCCGGCCCGGTCGGTCTCACGGATAAGGTAGGATTGTCCATCGCCGGTGATCAGGGTTCCTCGCGGGGTGACATCCCAGGTCGGGAGTGGGGCGAAGGGAACGTGATTGAGCCCGCGAAGCATGCGACCGCCGGTAGCACTGAGCCGCACATGCGCCGTGGCGCTCGGCGCGTTCGGAAAGGCAAGGACCTCCAGCGAGTCCACCAGCGCGCCGGTGGCCGCATAGCGGAAGTACCACCCGGTGCGGCGTGACCGGTCGACCATGTTGAAGCCCGGATAGTAGAGTCGTCCGCTGGCATCGAACCGCGTCGCGAGCATGGAGCGCCAGTCCGCCATCGCGGGACCGCGAAACGCGCTCTCGTACCGGGTGAGCCGGCCGGTGGCCGGATCCGGCGCGAACCGGCTCACCCGGGCCAGGTCCCGCACATAGAGCCGGCCGTCGGGCCCGATTCCGAGACCAGTCGGTGCCTCAAACTCGCCGGGCCCTCGCCCCTTTCGCCCGATGCCCGGCAGCGAGCGGCCATTCCGGTCGAACACCCACAGCTTCATCGCGGAGAAGTCGGAGACATACACATTGCCGCCGGAGTCGAGCGCGATGCCGGAGAGCTCTCCGAGCGAGTCGGCCACCTGGTGCTTGCCCTCCGCCACCTCCCATAGCAGGTGCATCCGGACCGTGTCTGGTGTCTGGCCGGCGGCCTGGGGAGCCGCGCTCCAGAACGCAGCCAGGAAAGCGACATTGCGGGTCATCTGTATCTAGCGGCCCGGCCTCAGCCGGTACACCCGCACGTGCTTGACATCATTGTCGTCGCTCCAGGTGCCGACCACGGCATCCGTCGTGATCCGGATCGGAACATACCCCGCCGGCATCCGGACCTCGCCCAGCCAGCGACCTGTGGAATCGAACACCTCGAAGTCGGTGGGAGCCGACCAGTCCGGCTCGGTATAGCGGCGAATCCAGATCGAGCCTTCGGGACCGGCCAGCAGCCCTGCGTAGGCAGGTTTCCACTTCGGGAATGGAGTCTGCTTGAGCCGGAGCAGGAACCGCTCCCGTCTTTCCTCCTGCCCCGGGCCAAACTCCTGACTCATAGCCTGTGTATAGGCCTCGATGTCGGCCGGGGTCACCGGCATCGGAGCGGCGGTCCAGCGCACCACCCGCTCGACCTTTCCATCGGTGCCCAGAACCAGCACTTCCGGTCCATCCGCGGTGCCCACGTAAACCCGGGACCCGTGGACCAGGACATGGAGATCCTTGCCGAACGGCAAGCTCCCGGCGCTCACACTCCCCTTCCCGGTGTGGATCAGGTACTCATGGCCGGGAAAGCCCCCCAGCGAGTCGGCGACTCCCCGGATGAGGTCCAGGGCGAAGAGCGGCACCGTGTCCCGGCCGGCACCGGGCCTGGACTCCAGCGTGACGGCGTTCTGACTCAGAGCGACCAGCCGCCCGTCGCGCAGCATCCCGAGTGGCCGGGGCGACGACACCTCGCCGCCGGTCAGCAGGGATACCGGTCGCACAAAGGCGCCCTCTCCGGTGAAGACCGACAGTCG
>DATFGC010000368.1:0-6060 GCA_035249765.1 Gemmatimonadales bacterium
TGGTCCGATTCGGTGATGGTCAACAGCTACGGCCGGATCCTCCGATGAGCCGGAACCGCCGGGGATTCACCATCGTCGAGATTCTGGTGGCGGTCATTGTGCTGTCCATCGGGGTTCTGGCGCTGGCCGGTACGTTGGGTACAATCACCCGCATGATGTCGAACGGGCAGCAGAAGACCCGGGCGGCCACCGTGGCCGCTTCCATTCTCGACAGCCTCAGGAACAAGGCGTACTCCACGATTCCCAAATGCTCCGGGCTCAGCAACGGTTCCGAGACCAGCAATCGCTACGGCACCCGCTACACGTCCTCCTGGACGGTTTCTCAATCCGTTTCCGGCACCAGCCGGGACGTGAGGATTGTAGTCTCCTATCGGGTCGGGCCCCGGGTCCTGCGCGATACCGTGATCTCCACAATCCACCCTCCCTGCCCATGACCGGCCGGCGCGGCTTCACCCTGGTCGAGCTGCTCATCGCGCTCGTCATGATGGTGCTGGTGGCAGGGGGGATCTACAACCTCATGGTCACCACCCATCGGGTCAGCCGGAAGCAGACCGAAATCTCCAACCTGCAAGGAAACCTCCGCGGCGGGCTCAACCTGGTGCAGAGCGAGCTCCAGGAGATCTACACCGACGCCGCGGTCGGAGTCTCCGACATCTACAACATGACGGCGGCCAGCCTGGATTACGATGCCATGCGGGGCATCGGCGAAAGCTGCGGCCTCACCCTCGGCGGAGGGGCGGTTCAGATTCGCCAGGACGGCTATTCGGGTCGCCCGCCGGACGGCGCCGGGCGCGACCGGCTGAAGCTGTTTCAGGACCGGGATACCCTGACCTCCTCGGACGACGTCTGGCTGGACCTTCCTATCACCGGCGTCAACCCCAACGGGGTCTGCACGGTCGGGACGCCGGGGCCATCCTGGGACCTCGTGGTCCCCACCCTGCTCGCCGACCACCTGATCGATGCGGTCTCCGGCAATCCGCTGCTCTTTGCGCCCGGCCCGGTGCGGACGGTCGAGCGGATGGAGCTGGGGCTGGTCAACGATGCCGGGAAGGACTGGCTGGGGATCCGCTCCTCCAGCGGCGGCGAGGCCACGCTCATTCCGGTCATCGGGCCGCTGACCGCGAGCGGGCTCGAGTTCCTGTACTTCGACGGCAGCGATGCACCGACCCTGGCGCCGTCCGCGGTCAAGACTATCGTGGTGACGCTGCGCGGCGTCAGCGCCGAGCAGGTCACCACCGGTCTGGGCAGCATTGTGGGTACACCCGAGGACTCGGTGGTGGTCCGGGTCCAGCTCCGCAACTCGCGATAGCGAAGGCGAGGGGACATGAGGACTCTCAGGACCGACGAGCGGGGCATGGCCCTCCTGCTGGCCATGCTCGGCATCGTGGTGATCGGGGCGCTGGTGTCGGGCACCTTCTTCGCCGGCCGTATGGAAATGGTCTCGGGCCGGAACAGCGTCTACGCCGCGCAGGCCGCTGAAGCCGCCGAGGCGGGGCTGGCGGCGGCGTTCTCGCCCTGGGACCGGACCTGGAACAGCTTTCCCGTAGGAGTAGACCAGAACCTCCCCCCCGTCGCGATTCCCGGGCCGACCCGGGTCCAGTACACTACCACCGTGCGGCGGATGCAGGGGGGCGCCTATCTGATCCGGTCGGTGGGGCAGAAACTGGACCGGAGCGGCAACGTCATGGCCACCCGGATGCTGGCCAAGCTCGGCAAGCTGGTGCCAGCGGGTACCGCGACCATGGATGCGGCGGTCACCACCAGAGACGCGGTTACGGTCTCCGGCAATACCGTGGTCGACGGACATGACACGGTACCCTCCGGCTGGGATCCCAACGCCTGCGGCCCTCTCAACGATGCGGCCGGCATCCAGACCGGTGCCACCGTCACCACCAACGGCACCAGCCACGTGATCGACGGCGCTCCTCCTACGGTCCAGAACGACACCACGGTGACCGACGCGACCTTCCAGGGACCTTTCTATTCCTTCCTGGGCTCGCGGACCCATACGATCACCAACTCGAATCCTCCCGCCACGGTGCCCACGACCTCGGGAGCGGTCTGCAACCAGTCCGACATCTACAATTGGGGTGAACCCCGCCGGGGCGGCGCCGCGGTGGTCGCCTGCCAGGACTACTTCCCTATCGTGTACTTCGGCGCGGGGACCCTGAAGCTCCAGGGCGGCTACGGTCAGGGCATCCTCCTGGTGGCGGGGGACCTTTGGATGTCGGGTGGTTTCGAGTTCGTCGGCCTGATCATCGTGCTGGGCGAGGTCAAGACCAGCGGTACCGGCGCCAAGGTGACAGGGGCAGTGCTCTCCAACAACTTCTACGGGGAGCAGACCACGCTGGGTGGCGATCCGGCCCTGCGCTATTCCAGCTGCGCCATCGGCGCCGCGCTGGAAGGTACTGCCGCAGCATTCCCGATCGCCCAGCGCCCCTGGGCTCAGGTCAATCTGCGTTAGCTGTCGCAGCCATCCGACTCCTGGGGGCCCCGCGCAACGCGTGCGGGGCCCCTTCCATTGTCAAAACTCCAGGCACCAGAAGCACGCCGTTAGGGCCCAAGCCGCCTCGCTGCCCCCGCTGTAGCTCCTCATCCAGGAACGCATAGCGCGCTACCACTGGAGCTTGGGAGAGGGCGGCCGACTCTCGGGCATCCTCCTGCAGTGCATATCGAGAACTGACGAGTTTCTGGGCAGTCATTTCAAGTCGGAGTTTGGAGGTGGCCCAAACCATGCAATGTCGGGTTTCCATGAGAGACCGATTTCGGAGTTCACCTGCTGCGGGGTTCAGCCTCGTCGAAATGCTCATGGTGGTAGGGATGATCGGGCTGCTGAGCCTGTTCGGCTTCCCCAAAGTCATGAGGATCTTCGACCAGAGTCAGGTTCGCAGCGCGCGGCTTGCGATGCTCAACAAGTTCCATTCCGCCCGCATTCAGGCCCGGCAGAGCAGCCGGCAGACCTTCCTGATCCGTTCCGGCGAACAGGTCTGGATCGAGCGCTTCCCCCGGGTCACGCCGCTTCTCGGGAGCACCCGGGATACGGTCGGCGGGTTTCTCAACCTCCGGAGGACCTACAGGATCAATGCGTCAGGCACCCTGGATACCGTCGCCATTGACCCCAGGGGGCTGACCCAGACGAGCGGGACGCAGCAGGTGACTTTCACGAGGGGCACGTCAAGTGACTCCCTCATCATTTCCGGATTCGGCACGGTGACCCGATGAAGCGATCCAGGAAGGGCGGTTTCACCATCGTCGAAGTGCTGATCGCCATCATCATGCTGTCCATCGGGGTGCTGGCGCTGGCATCCTCGTCGGGAAGCATCACCCGGATGATGCACTACGGCCGGATGAAGACCGATGCCACCGCGATCGGCCAGTCGGTGCTGGATTCCCTGCGCTACCGGGCCCAGTCCACCACGCCCAAGTGCACCAGCGTGGTGACCGGCAGCCAGGCCACCGCTCCCAAGCTCGGCTTCACCACCAACTGGACGGTCGCCACCTCGGGAAACACCCGCAACGTGATGGTGGCGGTCCGCTACTGGGTCGGAACCCGGCTCCGGGCCGATACCCTCCGAACCACCTTCTACTGCCAGTGACCGCCATGCCCGCACTCCGCCGCGCAGGCTTCACGCTGGTCGAGCTGCTGGTCGCCCTGGTGATTTTCGTACTCGTGGCGGCTTCCCTCTATCGGGTGCTCAACGTCAGCCAGCGGACCGCCCGGACCCAGACCGAGAAAGCGGCGATGCAGGGCTCGCTTCGGAGCGGGCTGCAGCTCGCCATGGCCGAGATCCAGGAGCTCTGGTCCGACGATGACGCGCTTGCGCCCGGCTCCGCGATCACCGCGATGAGCGCCACCGCGATGAGCTACAACGCCATGCGGGGTCTGGGCCTGACCTGCGGGGTGCAGACCAACACCACGATCACCCTGCGCGAGAATACCTGGACCGGGCTGCTGCTCCCCGCGGCCAATCAGGGGCTCTACGTGTTCGATGAAGGTGACGATTCGTCCACCGAGAACGACGACATCTGGCATCCCGGCACCATCACCGGGGTGGCCGGCGGAACCTGCCCCGATGGGGGCGCCGCGACGGTGCTCACCGTCAGCGGTATTGGCGCGTTTACCAACATCAAGGTTCCCGGCCCGGTGCGAAACCACGAGCCGATGCAGCTCGGCGTGGTGGCGAGCGGCGGCCGGAACTGGCTGGGCATTGCCGGCACCGGCAGCTTGACCCCGCTGGCCGGGCCGCTCAAGTCCAGCGGCACCGCCATCGACTTCAGGTACTACGATGATCAGGGTAACCCCACCACGGTGCCCTCCGAAGTGAAATCCATCGTCCTCCGGTTGTACGGGGAGACCGATCGGATGACGACCCAGAATATTGGCGGGACCCCGCAGCTGCTTCAGGACTCGATGATCGTGCGCGTCCAGCTTCGTAACGGACGCTGAAGCCGGACTCAGGAGAGACTATGCGGATGGAAACGAAAGCCCGACTTGCGCTCACCCGCGACGAACGGGGCATGGCCCTGGCCATCGCCCTCTTCGCCATCGTGGTGATCGGCGCCCTGGTGGCCGGTACCGCCTTCGCCGGCCAACTCGAGATGGGTGGCGGTCGGAGTGCGATGGCCACCAGTCAGGCGATGGAGCAGGCCGAAACCGCCCTGGCCGACGCCTTCGAAAACTGGAGCCCCAACTGGAACGCGCTGGTGGCGGGGGACAGCGCCTTCGGTCCCACCACGTCGTCCAGCGGGGGAAGCGGGTTCGTGAACCGGCGAACCTACCGGGTGCTCCGGCTGGGCGGGGTCATGGCGTTCGTGCACAGCACCGGTGAGCGCCGCTCGGCCGGGGGCAATATCCTGGCGAGCCGGGAGCTGGGCATGCTGGCCCGCATTCACGAGCCGGACGTGGACGTGGATGCCGCGGTGGAAGGCATGGGCGATGTCCGGGTCGGCGGCACCTCCAAAGTCAGCGGATTCGACAGCAATCCGTCCGGCTGGTCCTCGGAATGCACGGGACCCCTGGACGATGTGCCGGGCGTTCGGGCGTCGGGCGCGGTCCAGACCAACGGCGGGGGCGAGATCCTGGGCGAGGCCAGCCCGAGCGATCCCTGGGTGGCCAACGATCCCTCGGTGACCTCGCAGAACTTCCAGGACATCTACGATGCGCTGGTTCCCTCGGTCACCCGAACCGTGGCCGGCGGCACCTATAACGGGATGACGCCTTCGCTGACCGGAGCAAGCGTCTGCAACCGGTCCGACATGAACAATTGGGGCGAGCCCGGTGATCCGGCCTACGGCCCGCTGGTGCCGCAATGCCGGAACTTCATGCCGGTAACGCTCTTCACCGGGAACACCACGATCAATAACGGCCGGGGTCAGGGCATCATGGTTGTCCAGGGCGATCTCCGGATCCAGGGCACCTTCATCTTCGACGGCATCGTGCTGGCGACCGGAAACATCGACTTCCACGGCGCCGGCGGAGCCAGCAGCCGGATCTACGGCGGAATCTTCTCCGCCAATACCATCGACGTGGACGACCTCATCGCCATCGCCGGTGCCCCCATCATCACCTATTCCTCCTGCGCCGTGGCCGCCGTGCTGGCATCCGCCGGCCGGGGGGTCCCCCTCACCAAGAAGGGTTGGGTCCAGATCGTCTACTGATCTCCCCCGTCCTGATGCAAAGCGGGCCCGGGATTGGTATCCCGGGCCCGCTTCTCGTCTCGAGCTGGCCTCAGCGCTGGCTGCCCCTCCAGGCACACCCCTGCAGCGTCGTTCCATCGACGGTGACCGCCGCCTGGAACGGCGACCAGGCTCCGCTCCCGGTGTCCCGGCAGGAGCCGGGAGTCAGCACGATTCGGATGGTGTGGGAGGCGCCGAAGTCGGTGGTGCTGGTGTAGGTCGAGGTGGCGCCTGTCTCGGCGGGGGCGGTCGCGGGGAACCGGATGCGTTCGGAGCCCGCGGCATCGCGATACTCGATCGCCGCCGGGCCAATCGTCACCTGCCAGGTGGAATCCACTCCGCGCACCCCGATGCGGTACTCCTGCTCCGGACGCTCGCAGCCTT
>DATFGC010000369.1:0-3972 GCA_035249765.1 Gemmatimonadales bacterium
CGTACTGGTAGGTGAGAGGTGAGCGGTGAGCGGTGAGCGGTGAGCGGGGTTACCTACCGTCCTACCGTCCCAGAACCTACCGTCCTATCCTTCGGCCATGACAAAGTCGTCGCTCCGCTTCGCGGGCCTCCTCTTGCTTGCCGCGTGTTCCCAGAGCCCGCCGCCCGCGCAGCCGCCTCTCGAGCTCAACGACGCGGTGCAGCCCTCCCGGGTCCGCACCCTGCTCCGGATTCTGGCCGCCGACAGCATGGAGGGCCGCCAGGCCGCCACTCCGGGCTACGCCCGGGCGGCGAAGTTCGTCGCCGAAGAAATGCAGCGGCTCGGGCTGGTTCCGGCCGGCGACAGCGGCTACTTCCAGCGGGTGGCCGCCATGCGCACCCCCCAGGGCCGCCTGGTCCTGCTGCCGGACTTCTCGGCCTGGGATACCATCCCGCCGGCCCAGCGGGTGCAGGACGTGAACGTGGTGGGGTTGCTCCCGGGCGCGGACCCGGCGCTGCGCGACGAGGTGGTCGTGGTGGGAGCTCATCTCGACCACGTGGGCATCACCGGGCGGCCGGGCGCCCGCTGTCCTGCGGTCGGGGCCGACAGCATCTGCAACGGCGCCGACGATGACGCGTCCGGCGTGGTCACCGTGCTGGAATCGGCCCGGGTCCTCGCCTCGGGCGCGCCGCCCGGGCGGACCGTCGTCTTCATCGCGTTCGCGGGGGAGGAAGGAGGGCCTTCGGGCTCACGCTGGTACATCGAGCATCCGGTTCGCCCGCTCGCCAGGACCGTGGTGCAGCTCCAGATCGAGATGGTGGCCCGGCCCGATTCGCTCGCCGGAGGCTCCGGCAAGGCCTGGCTCACCGGGTACGAGCGCTCCACCGTCGGCGAGATGTTGGCGGCCGCCGGATTACCGGTGGTCGCCGACCCGCGGCCGGCGCAGAATTTCTTCCGCCGGAGCGACAATTACCGCTTTGCGATGGCGGGGATTCCCTCCCACGCCCTCTCGTCGTTCGGGATGCACACCGACTATCACACCGCCGGAGACGGCGCCGAGAAAGCGGACTTCGATCACATGGCGATGGTGGTTGGCGAGGCGGCCAGGGCGGTGCGGCTGCTGGCCAGCGGACCCAGGCCCGAGTGGAAGCCGGGCGGGCGACCGACCCCTCCTGCTCCAGCGCCTCCCAGACCCCCGGCGCCCTAGGTGTTGGGGCCGGTCGCGCCGGGAGCCTGGGTCAGCAGGGCGGCGAGGCGGGACGGATCGATATTGCCGCCGGAGATCACGCAGCAGACCGTGCCCCCACCCGCTTTACCCGAAAGCGCCGCGGCCAGCGGAAGCGCCCCGGCTCCCTCGGCCACGATGTGCATCCGCTCCACCAGAATCCGGATCGCTTCGGCGGTCTGTTCAAGGCTCACCATCGCCGAGCCATCGATGAGCGATTTGAGCATCGGCCACATTTCCGGCAGCAGGCTGGCCGATCCGGCGCCGTCCACGAAGCTCGGGGTGTAGGTCACCGTCTGGGGCGAGCCCGCTTCCAGGGAAGGCGTGAGCGGAGCGGCGGTTTCGATCTCACAGGCGATCAGCCGAGCTCCCGGCTCCAGCGCCTTGAGCGCGCTGGAAATCCCGCAAGCGAGCCCGCCGCCTCCGAACGGCACCAGCACCTTTTCGACGTGGGGCAGGTCCTCGAGAATCTCGGTGGCCACGGTGGCATTCCCCGCCATCACGGCCGGGTCCGCCACCGGATGGACGAAGACTCCTTCCGCGCCGTCGTAGCGGCGATCGAGCAGGACTTGCCACCAGCGTTCGAATGTCACCGGAATGATCTTGGCCCCGAGGCGGTCGAGCGCCGCAAGCTTGGTGGCGGGCGCATGATCGGGGACGATCGCGGTAAAGGGAACGTTCCGCTCCCGGGCGCACCAGGCCAGTCCGAGCGCCATGTTGCCCGCGCTCGCGGTATAGCACCCCTTCTTGAGCCGCTCGGGATCGATCCCGCCGATCGCGTTGCGCGCCCCCCGAATCTTGAAGGACCCCACCGGCTGGAGCATCTCCAGCTTGAGCCAGATTTCTCTGGGACCGTCGTACGGGAAACGAATCAGCGGCGTGCGCACCGCGGTGTCCTTGATCCGGGTGCGGGCCTGGCGTATGGCGTCGAGCGGAATCCGCTCGGGAAACGGCTCAGCCACTCAGTTGTCTCCTGATCAGGCTCCTAACCTAGGGCAGGGTATCCGGATGCGCCACCGCCGCTAGCGCCGGCGGCCACCGCGACGAGACGGATGCCGGTGCCGGGGCTTCTCGAAGCGGCCCGGCTGGGCCAGCAGCTGCCGGAGCTCTGGGAGGGAATCGGCGCGGAGCGGGGGGGCGCCTCCGCGGACCACCGCGAAGCGGAGGGGACGGTCCAGCGTGGGCAGCTCCTCGGCACTGAGCCGCCGCCCCTGGCCCTCGCGAAGCCGCAGGCGAACCACGCCCTGCCCTGCCGCGACTTCGTAGTCCAACGGAACCGCGTCACCCCGGAGCCGGATCATGGACGGCAGCGCATCGAGGCGGCGCCGTTCCGACTCCGCCACCATCGTCTCCGGCTCCAGCGTCAGCGGCGTCTCCAGAAACTGCTTCCAGCTTTCCACCGGTTCGAGCTGGATCAGCAGCCGCTTCATCAGCACCTCGTCGGACGCCACCTCCAGGGTCCCGCCGGATCGCCGCCACCACTCCCGGAGCGTCGCCGCCGCCCGGCGGATTTTCCCCTGGTCGGGGTGGGGCGTTTCCCCCTCGAGCAGGGCCCGGGCCAGGCCCAGCCGCGCCGCCTCGCGCAGCCCGGGCGGAATGACGCCGCCGAGCGGCTCGATGTCGGTTTCCAGCTCGAATCCGAAGTAGGTGAGCCGCCGCGACACGGCGAGCTGCAGATGCTTCCGGGGACCGGTAAGCACGATGGTTGGCGGCCCCAGCGTGGCATGCCGGCGGACCAATTCGTAGGAGATCGTGGTGCCTTCGACTGATGCCCGAGCGACGCCGAAGCGGTCGGCGAAGAAGCGGATGCTGCCGGCAATCGCCCCCCAGCTTCCCGCGACTGAGGTCTTGGAGACCCGGACTTCCTGACCATCGGCGGTGTGCTCGTCGATAACCAGATCGAAGGGCATGACCCGCGCCACCAGCTCGGCGAAGCGCTGGCGGAGGTCCCGGCTCGCGTAGGGCATGGTGCGCGGCAGCGGGAGCTCGAGGGACCGGTAAACCGACGCCGTCCCCATGGCGGCGTCCTCGATCGCCTTGATGAGCACCCCGCGGCGCTCTCCCCATTCGGCCAGGCCTTCGTCGAAGACGTGACGGGGCAATCCGTACACCTCGCCGAGCGCGCCGTGCTGGTTCACCGCCTCGGCGTAGAGGTTGTACGCGGTGAGGTGATCGCTCCCCTGCACCAGCACCCCATGCAGCTCGCGCTCCTCCCGGGTCATCCGGTGCAACGAGTCGATGTTGGAAGCGACCGCGACCAGGGGGACCAGCTCGGGCTCGGCCTGAATGAGCAGCTCGGCCCAGGCGCGGTCCACCGGCATCGCCTCCACTTCCCTGCCGTAGTCGGTGAGCCGCCCGCCGGCCACCAGTCCCCGCGCGGTGAGCAGCTCGACCGCCCGCCGGTAAGCAACCCGGTCCAGCGCCACCGGAAGATCCAGCTCGCCGGCATCCACACCCAGTGCCGCACAGGTGAGCGCTACCCGCTCGGCGTCGCCCGCGAGCTGGAACTCGGGCGGGGTGGGGCGCAGCGACTCGAAATCGAGGGGCCGGTCGGAAAGAATGGTCACCTCACCCTTGGGCACCCGGCCGTGCACCCGCCCGGCCATCTGGAGAATCTCGTTCGCGCCCAGGTAGGTCCGGTGGAGCACGTTCCGGCCCCGGTCCACCTTGTTGCCATAGCGCGCGTCGTAGATCACCACGGTGTCGAGGCCCGGGATGTTCAGCGCCGACTGGCCCGCGGCGGTCATGGCCAGGAGAAACGGCCGGTC
>DATFGC010000370.1:0-10138 GCA_035249765.1 Gemmatimonadales bacterium
TCGGGGTGACAAGCCCCAGCAATGGTGCCCCATATGGTCGTTGCGCGCGGCCGCGTAGCGGCGATGCACGCTGTGCTCCACGTAGCGGGCGCTGCTCCACGCGGTCCCGAGCCCGAGGAGCGCGAGCGCCGCGCAGACCCCAACGGCGGAGAGCAAGGACCGGCGCGGGGATTGGGAGTTGGGAGGTGGGGATTGGGGGGAAGAACCCCATCTCCCATCTCCCATCTCCCAGCTCCTGTACACCAGCACGAGCCGTTCGAGTACCCGGTGGGTCAGCCACGCCGCGATGAGCCCGGCGAATCCCCACGCCAGCCGGCCTCCCGGCCCGATCCCCGGCACCAGGACACCGCCCAGCACCATCAGCGGCAGGTGCCAGAGGTACCAGGCGTAGGAAAGCCGGCCGAGCCCCACCAGCGGCCCGGAGGCGAGCAGCCGGCCCGGGAGTGCGGAGGTGGCCGGGCTGCCGGTCGCGAGCAGGCAGAGGGTGCCGCCGACCGGCGCCAGGGCCATCACACCGGGGTAGGCCAGGGTGCTCTCGTAGAGCAGCGAAGGCAGCAGCAGGAGGCCGAGCCCGGCGAGCTGGACGGCTCCGATGCGCCGAGCCGAGGCGCCCACGGCGCTCTGCCCGCCGCCGGTGAGAAAGGACATCAGCGCGCCGGCGCAGAAGGACCAGAGCCGGGTGTGGGGGCCGAAGTAGGCCCACATCGGGGTGGTCTCGTTGATTGCCACCGACAGCGCGAACGACATCGCCCCGGCCACCGCCACGCCGAGCAGCACGGTGCGCTGGACGATCCAGCGGCGCTCGGCGCCGGTCTCCGCTCCGGCAATCCGCTCGCCCCAGGCCGCCAACAGCATTACCAGCAGGGGAAAGAACAGGGCGAGCTGGAGCTCGACCCCGAGGGTCCAGGTATGGAGCAGCGGGTTCTGGCCGGCGGCGAAGTAGTTCACCCCGTCCGCGGCGAAGGCCAGGTTGCCGGCGAAGGCCGACACCGGGACCACCCGCTCCGCCACGGCGGCCCGGTCGATCGGTGCATACAGGAGCGTGGTGGCCAGGGTCCCCAGCAGCACCAGCACCAGGGCCGGCAGCAGCCGCCAGACCCGCCCGGCGACCAGCTCGCCGAGACGGATGTCCTCGCCGGTGGCGAGCCGCCGGGTCAGGGTGGTGGCGAGAAAGAACCCCGAGAGGACGAAGAAGACGTCCACCGCCACGAACGCTCCGCGCAGCGCCGGGATCCCCGCGTGGAAGCCGACCACGAGGAGAACCGCGAGGCCCCGGAGGCCGTCGAGATCGAGACGTCGGTTGCCGTTCACAGGGTCCAGAAAGCGTAAGGATCTATGGTTTCAATGCTTACGCTGAGACTGACCCCGGAGTTTCACCTTGCTACGGGCGCAGGGGCGCTAACCTCGAACATCCCCTTCGGGGTCACGCCCTTCAGAAACGGCTCGATCAGGGCGTGGAGCAGCTCGGGCTGGGTGATGACGGCGGTGTGCGACGTCGCCGGCAGAATGGCGAGCCGCGAGGCGGCCAGCGGCGCGCCCATGTCGCCCATCGCGCCGCCACCCAGGAGCTTGAATAGCGCGACCGAATGCTCGAGGGTCATCACGTCGGCGTCACCGCTGATGATCAGCACCGGCGTCCTCAGCGCCTTGACCTCCGCTCCCAGCGCCATCGGCTCCTTCTCCAGCGCGATCAGCTTCTCGGCCAGAGCGCGAAAGCCGTCAGGATTGGGCGCCAGCCGGCGATAGTCCTCCGCGAAGGGCATGCCGAGCATCATTTCCACGTTCATCTGCGGGATGGCGGCCGTGTACACCGGCTGCCAGCCTCTCAGGTCGTACGCCACGGACGCCGCGACGAGCCGGTTCACTTTTGCCGGATGGCGGATGGCGAGCTGCAGCCCGGCTTGTCCGCCCATGGAATAGCCGAACACATCGGCTTTCGCGAGACCCACCTTGTCCATGAATGCGGCCACGTCGTCCGCCAGCGCGGCATAGGTGATGGGCCGGTCGATGTCGGTGGTGCGGCCGTGACCCTGAAACTCCAGCGCGTAGACCTTGTGGGTTTCCGCCAGCTTCGGGATGATGGCGCCCATGCTGGGGATGTTCATGTAGGCGCCGTGGAGCACGATCAGCGGATCGCCGTTGCCGGACACCTCGTAATACATCTGCATCCCGTTGACTTCGAGGCGGCTGCCTGCTGCCGGTGGCTCGGCCGGCGGGGCAGGGGGCGCCGTTTCGCGGGTACACGCGGCAGTGGCGAGGAGTAGAGAGGCGGTGATGACGGCGATGCGCGACATGGGACTCTCTCTCTCTGTGAGGTCGGTACCTGCGGGTAAGCTCCCTGAACGGTGCAGCAATGGCAACCGTTCGCCCTCCTACTCCGGGAAGCGAATTCTGCGGAGCAGGTCCTGGAAACGTCGGTCGTCGCGGAGCGAGTCAAACCAGGGCCAGGACTTGAGTTCCACCATCCAGGGGTCGCGGTTCTGATAGCCCTGTTCCAGCCAGTGGAGCGCCAGTGTCTTCTCTCCCAGGGCAAGGTGCAGGCTGGCCATATCGAAGCCGGACACCAGGTCCAGCCTGGACCGGCGATTCAATTCCTTCAGGATGTCGAGCGCCGCCGGCCTCCGCTGGGAACGGGCATACCCGCAACCCAGCATCGCCAGAAAGTGCGAGGTCGCCTGTTTTCCCGAGAGCTGGACCGATTTCTCCAGCTCCGCGGTTGCCTCGCGAAACCGTCCCTGGGCCATGAGCAGCTCGCCCAGGTTGTGACGGACCAGCGCGTGGTCGGGATTGAGCTCGAGCGTATGGCGTAGCTGTTCGCCGGCCCTGTCGTACTGACGGGCGAAGAGGTAGACTTGCCCGATGTAGGAATTGATGGTGGACGACAGGGGATCGAGCTCGCGGGCGCGCTCCAGCTCTCGCTGCGCATCATCGAACCGCCCGGCGAAGCCGAGACTCCGGCCGTACCGCTGATGGCCAGCGGCCGACCCGGGATTGAGCTCGAGGGCTCGCGTGAAGGCCGCGTCCGATCCGGCCCAATCCCACTCATTGTGCAGCTTCCACACGGCCAGAGAGATATAGGCCTCCGCCAGGTTCGAATCCAAGGCGATAGCTTGCCGAATCTCGTCCGCCGCCAATTCCCTGGCGTCCGAGACCGGCAAGCCGCCCTGCTCGCCGAGAAGCATGTAGGTGTCGGCGAGTGCGGCATGTGCGGGAGCGTACCCGGGGTCCAGCTCGAGAGCTGCGCGGAACTTCTCGGTTGCGCGCTGGTGGCCTTCGAGAGTTCGCTGGTTCCAGTGATGACGGCCGAGTACGTAGAGCTCGTAAGCCTTGGGGTTCACGGCCCGGGCCGCGGTGAGCCTCGTCTCCTCCTGCGGGGTCAGCGTCGCACTGATCTCTTTCGCGATCGCCCGCGCGACTTCGCTGTGCAGGGCGAGCACGCCGCGCAGCTCCCGATCGAACGTCCTCCCCCAGATGTTATGGTCGCTGTCCCCGTCGACCAGCTGGACCGTGATGCGGACCTGGTCGCCCTCACGCTGCACCGAGCCTTCAACCAACGCGTCTACCCCGAGCTCGCGAGCCACCTGCGGCAACGGCTTCTTGGAGTCCTTGTACTGCATCGCCGAGGTCCGGGAGATAACCTTGAGAGCGCCGATCTTGGACAGCTCAGTGATGAGCGCTTCGCTCATTCCGTCGGAGAAATACTCCTGACTCGAATCGCGAGGGATGTTGCTGAGCGGCAGGACGGCAAGGGAGGTGATCCTCCTGGCCGGACCGCCCGGGGCGAGGAGCCGCTGCCGCAACCCGCCCACGTCCAGCGCGAGGGTCACCGCGCTCACCACGAGCACGGCGCCGCTGAGCAGCGGCCATCGCCGGATGGTAATGCGGTGGGGCGGGCGCAGCGCGAGATCAGGCGGCATCGACCTCCCGCCGGGTCCGTGAAGAGCTTCGCGGAACTGAGCCGCGGTGTCGTAGCGGTCCGCCGGCGCCTTGGCGAGCGCTTTGGTGGTGACCAGGTCGAGCCACTCCGGCACGTCGGGCCGGGAGCTGGACAAGGGCGGAATCGGTTCGGTAAACAGCCTGGCGATGATCGCCTGCACGCTGGGGCCGGCGAATGGCGGGTTGCCGCCGATCATCTCGTACAGCATCGCCCCGAGCGAATAGACATCGCTGCGCGCGTCCAGGCCCGGGTCGCCGCCGGCTTGCTCCGGGCTCATGTAGGAGGGGGTCCCGATTACGGTGCCGGTCTGCGTGAGCGATCCGGCCGCCGCAGCGGTCACTGCCTTGGCGATGCCGAAATCGGTGACCATCGCCTCCCCCTCGAACAGCATGACATTCTCGGGCTTGATGTCTCGATGGACGACGCCCTGGCGGTGGGCGTAGTCCAGGGCAGCAGCGACAGCCCCGGCAATCCGCACTGCTGATTCGAAGCCGAGCCGCGGCGTGCGTTCCAGGTGCTGCCGAAGCGACTCGCCTTCGATGAACGGCATTACATAGTAGAGCAGCTCCCCTGCCTGCCCGGAATCGTATAGCGGAACGATGTGGGGGTGCTGGAGCTGCGCCGCGATCCGGATCTCGCGCAGGAACCGCTCCGAGCCCACGCTCAGGGCGAGCTCCGGGTGGAGGACCTTCAGCGCGACGGCGCGGTGATGACGGAGATCATGGGCGAGGTACACCGTGGCCATGCCGCCGCGTCCGACCTCGCGTTCGATGCGGTAACGATCGGCAAGGAAAGTCAGGAGCCGGGCTGGCACACCAGGCATAGTGGGCGAAAGATAGCTGTCGCGCGAGGGAGATGCCGTCGCCGGACGCTTCTGGCGCCCTCCACCGCCGTCCGTCGCCACCAGGGTTTCGCCACCCCTAGTAACTTCCGGAATGACGGTCGAGCAGCTTACCGACGCCCTGGGGGACCGCTACCGGATCCAGCGCGAGCTGGGCCAGGGCGGAATGGCCGTGGTCTACCTGGCCGATGACCTCAAGCACGAACGGTCGGTCGCCATCAAGGTGCTCCGGCCCGAGATCGCCCGGGCCCTGGGCGCCCAGCGGTTCCTCAACGAGATTCGCACCACCGCCGGGCTCGCCCATCCCCACATCCTCCCGCTCCACGACTCGGGCGAAGCCGGGGAGCTGCTCTACTACGTCATGCCCTTCGTGTCCGGCGAATCGCTCCGCCAGCGTCTCGACCGCGAGGGCCCGCTCCCGCTTCCCGATGCGCTCCGGATCGCCCGTGAAGTGGCCGACGCGCTCGGCTATGCCCACCAGCGGCAGATCGTCCACCGCGACATCAAGCCGGAGAACATCCTCCTCGCCGATGGCCATGCCTTCGTCGCGGATTTCGGGATCGCCCGCGCCCTGCGGGTGACCGGCGATGCCAGACTCACCCGCACCGGCACCAGCATCGGGACCCCGGCCTACATGAGCCCGGAGCAGGCCTTCGGGGAGAGCTCGGTGGACGCCCGGAGCGATCTCTACAGCCTGGCTTGCGTCGTCTTCGAGATGGTGACCGGGCACCCTCCCTGGACCGGCCCCACCGCCGAAGCCGTCCTGGTCAAACGCTTCACCTCCTCGGCGCCGCGGCTGCCGGACTCGCGTCCGGATCTTCCCGCGACACTGGGCGACGCGCTCCAGCGCGCGCTGGCCAAGGACCCGGCCGACCGCTTCCCCGGCGCCGCCGAGTTTCTGGCCGCGCTCGACCCGGTGGCCCCTAGCGGGCCCGGGGCCTCCACCCGCGCGGCGCCCCGCGCCCCGGTTGCTCGCCACACCGTGGGTCGCGAGGCCGAGCGGGCCGAGCTGCTCTCCGCTTTCGACTCGGCGCGGCAGGGAAGGGGTCTGCTGTTCGCGGTCTGCGGGGAACCGGGCATCGGCAAGACCACTTTCGTCGAAGACGTCCTCGCCCAGCTCGCGGCCGAGGAATCGGTCACCATCGCGCGGGGCCGCTGCTCCGAGCGGCTGGCGGGCACCGACGCCTACCTGCCCCACCTCGAAGCCCTCGAGGGGCTGCTCCGGACCCAGGGTCCCGAGTGCGCCCAGGCGATGCGGGAGCTGGCCCCTACCTGGTACGCCCAGGTCGCGACTCAGCCCGACTCGGGCGAGCGGGCCGCGCTCCAGCGGGAGATGGAGTCTGCATCCCAGGAGCGGATGAAGCGGGAACTGGGCGCCTTCGTCTCGGCGATGGCCCGGCTCCGCCCCCTGGTGCTGTTCATCGACGACCTGCACTGGGCCGACATCTCCACGGTGGACATGCTGAGCTACCTGGCGGGACGCTTTCCTAACACGGCGGTGCTGGTGGTGGTCACCTACCGGCCCTCCGACCTTCAGCTGGGCCGGCACCCCTTTCTCCAGCTCAAGCCCGACCTCCAGTCCCGCGGGCTCTGCCGGGAGCTGGAGCTCGCCTTCCTGACCCTGGCCGATATCGTCGCCTACCTGGCGCTGGTGTTTCCGGGGCACCGCTTCCCGGCGGATTTCCCGGCACTGATCCTCGCCAAGACCGAAGGCAGCCCCCTCTTCATGGCGGACCTGGTCCGCTACCTGAGGGACGGTGGGGTGATCCGGGCCGAGCCGGAAGGATGGGTCCTGGCCCAGGCGATGCCGGACCTGGAAAAGGTCCTGCCCGAATCGGTGCGCGGGATGATCGAGCGCAAGATCGGCCAATTGGGCGACCAGGACCGCGGTCTGCTGGTTGCCGCGAGCGTGCAGGGATACGAATTCGATTCCGCGGTGGTGGCGAAGGCGCTGGCCCGGGAGCCGCTCGAGATCGAGACTCGGCTGGAGGAGCTGGAGCGGGTCCACGCCCTGGTCCGGGTGGTGGAGGAGCGCGAGCTCCCCGACAGATCGCCGTCACTCCGGTATCGCTTCGTCCACGCGCTGTACCAGAACGCGCTCTACGCCACATTGCGGGCCACCCGCCGCACCCAGCTCCACACCGCGGTGGCCGGCGCGCTGGAGACTCTGTCGGGCGACCAGACGGCCGAGGCGGCCCAGGAGCTGGCGATGCTGTGGGAGGGAGCCCGGGAGCCCGCTCGCGCGGCGGGCTACCTGCTGGTCGCCGCCCGGCAGGCATTCGAGGTCCACGCCAACCACGAGTCGGCCGCGCTGGCCGCACGGGGGATCGCACTGCTCGAGGGGGCGCCCGAATCGCGGGACCGGGACCGGCGCGAGCTGGCGCTCCAGGTTGCCCTGGGCGCCGCGCTCCGGATCACCCGGGGCTATGGCGAAGCCGAGGTCGGCAAGGCGTACCGGCGGGCCGCCCTGCTGTCGGAGCGGGCCCGGGACGATCGCCAGCTGGTGGCGATTCTCCGGGGGCTCTGGGAGTTTCACGAGTTGCGGGCCGAGTACGGCGTGGCGCTCGAGTTCGCCAAGGAGCTGTTCACCTTCGCCGACCGGCGGCGGGATCCCGCCCTGCTGATCGTGGCCCACGACGCGCTGGGAGACACCAGCCTCTGGACCGGGGAGCTCCGCGCGGCCCGCCGCCACCTCGAGCGCGGGGCCGAGCTCTACGACCGGGAGGGGCTGGGGTCCGACGCGACCCAGTTCGGCTACGACTCGGGCGTGGCCTGTCTCTCCTTCCTGGCGCTCACCCTCTGGTACCTCGGGTTCCCCGAGGAGGCCCGGGACCGGTCGGAGGAGGCGATGGCGCTGGCCAAGGCGCTCGGAACCCCGGCCGGAATGGCCCAGACCATGTTTTTCACCGCCTGGGTGCACCAGCTCCGGGGCGAAACCGCGGTGGCACGAACCCGGGCCGACCAGCTGATCGCCCTGTGTGAGGAGCAGGGCATTCCCATGTACCTGGCGGCGGGGCGGCTGCTCAAGGGCCTGCTGCTGGCACAGGACGGAAGAGCTGAGGAGGGGGTGGCCTTGATGCGGCAAGGAGGCGACGGCCATAGGGCCACCGGCACCGAGCTGGGCGCCTCGGTCTGGGCGGGCGGGTGGCTGGCCGAAGGGCTGCTCCACGCCGGCCGGGTCGACGAGGCGCTCCAGGTGCTTACCGATGCGCTGGCATTCGTGGAGCGGACCGGGGAACGGTTCCATGAGGCGGAGCTGTGGCGGCTCCGAGCTGGAGCGCTCCGGCGGAGCGGTGCGGACGAGGCCGATGCCGAAGCGGCACTGGAGCGGGCCCTGGCGTCTGCCCGAGAGACCAATGCGAAATCCCTGGAGCTCCGGGCCGAAAAAGCTCTGGCGGAGCTGCGCGCGACGTGACGCCGCCCTATCTCGTTCTCGTTCTCGCCACCCTCGCGACCCCTGCCCAGGTACGGCCCCTCGAGTCGCTCTGGTACCTCCGGGGCGAGGAGAGCATCCAGGCCTTCCTCGCCCACGCCGATCAGATCTCGATCGTGTCGCCCCAGGTCTTCGTGATGGACTCCAACGGGATCATCACAGGGAGCGTGGATCCGCGGGTCGTCGCCACCGCGCGGGACAACGGGGTCAAGCTGATCCCCCTGGTGATGAACCCCGGATTCGACCAGCCCTCGATCCACCGGGTGCTCAGCGATTCTGTCGCGCGGGCTACCGCGCTCCGCTCCCTGGCCGAGCTGTGTCGGGTCAACCGGTTCGACGGGATCCAGTTCGATTTCGAGAACTTTCACGTGAGCGACCGCGACGCCTTCACCGCGTTCACCCGCACGGCGGTGGACTCGGTGCACCGGGCCGGCTGCTCCCTCTCGGCCGCGGTGGTGCCCAGAATGACCGACGATCCGGGGGAGGGCAGCTACGATCGCTGGATCCACGACAACTGGCGGGCCGGGTTCGACTACAAGGCGCTGGCCGATACCCTGGATTTCATCTCCTACATGACCTACGCCCAGCACACCGGGGGCTCCTCGCCGGGGCCGGTGGCCGGGTATCCCTGGATGCTGGCCTGCCTGGAATACCTGCTGGCGCTGGGGGTGCCACCGGGAAAGATCTCCCTCGGCCTCGCGGGTTACTCCGACTGGTGGTACCCCTCGTACGATGAGAAGGAAGGGGCCCGGCTCCGGGGCAGCGACATCTCCTACACCAAGGGACTGGAGCTCCTCGCGGCAGCCGGAGGGAAGGCCACCTGGGACAGCGTGCAGCGCGCTCCCTTTGCCATGTGGGAGTCCCGGGGAGTCTTCCAGCACCTCTGGCTGGAGGACGTCCGGGCGTTCATGGCCAAGCGGGAGCTGGTGATCCGGCGCGGTCTCCGGGGCTACTCGGTCTGGCTGCTCGGCTCGGAGGATCCAGCCGTGTGGCCGGCGCTCCGGAGGGCCGCCCCGACCCACCGCTAGCCGGTTCCGGGCCTATTATTGAGCACATCCCCTATGATCGGGATATCCCTCTGAGCGAAACCCTGGCCGGGCTCGGCAGCGCCCTCTCGGATCGCTACCGGATCGAGCGCCTGCTGGGCGAAGGCGGCATGGCGATCGTGTACCTCGCCCAGGACCTGAAGCACGACCGCAAGGTCGCGCTCAAGGTGCTGCGGCCCGAGCTGGCCGCCATGCTCGGCGGTGACCGGTTCGTCGCCGAGATCAAGACCACCGCCGGCCTGCAGCACCCCCACATCCTGCCCCTGTTCGACTCCGGCCAGGCCCAGGCCGGCGGGCGCAGCTTCCTCTATTACGTCATGCCCTACATCGAGGGCGAGACCCTGCGCCAGAAGCTGGACCGTGAAAAGCAGCTCGGCATCGATGAGGCCGTGAGAATCGCCCGGGCGGTGGCGACCGCGCTCGACTATGCCCACCGACGCGGCGTGGTGCACCGCGACATCAAGCCCGAAAACGTGATGCTGTTCGAGGGTCAGGCCCTGGTCGCCGACTTCGGGATCGCCCTCGCCGTCAGTCAGGCCGGCGGCATGCGGGTGACCGAGACCGGTCTCTCGATCGGCACCCCGCACTACATGAGCCCGGAGCAGGCCTCCGCCGACCGCACCCTCGATGCCCGCACCGACATCTACTCGCTGGGTGCGGTCACCTTCGAAATGCTGGTGGGACGCCGCCCGTTCGATGCCGCGACCACGCCCGCGGTGATGTCCAAGATTCTGACCGAGGCCCCCCGGGCCATCCGCTCCGAGCGGATGTCGGTGCCCCGGAATGTCGACGCTGCGGTGCAGGTGGCCATGGCCAAGCTGCCGGCCGACCGGTTTGCCACCGCGGCCCAGTTTGCCGAGGCCCTGGTCGACCCGGGCTTT
>DATFGC010000371.1:0-6483 GCA_035249765.1 Gemmatimonadales bacterium
CCCTGAATCCGGAGCAGCCGGTTCCGATGGTCGAGGGCCTCCCGGTGATCTCCACCCAGGAGCTCGAGCTGGCCCGGCTCCGTCGCGCGGGACGGGAGCCGGAGCCGTGAGCGACGCGGTGGAGCGCGCCTTCCTGGTCGAGGGGTTCCGCGACTACCTCTCCCTCGAAGCCGGACACAGCGCCCACACCGTCGAGAACTACCTGCGTGATATCAGGCGGCTGGCCCAGTACGCCGACTTGAAGCGGGCCCGCACGCCGGCCTCGGTTTCGAGAGCGCTGCTGCGCGACTTCGTGTTCGCCCTCAAGGACCTGGGGCTCTCCTCCGCCACCATCCGGCGGCAAGTTTCGGCCACTCACACCTACTTCGCATTTCTGGTCGGCGAGGGCCACCTCACCGACGATCCCAGCGACCGGATGGAGACGCCCCGCAAGGGACGGGCCCTGCCCGAAGTCCTCACCGTCCCCGAGGTCGAGGCGATGCTGGCCGCACCCTCGGCCGATCACCCGCTGGCCTGGCGGGACCGGGCGCTGCTGGAGCTGGCCTATGGCGCGGGCCTCCGGGTCAGCGAGCTGTGCGCACTCGGCATTCCCGATCTCCTGCTGGGGGACGGACTGGTCCGGGTGTTCGGGAAGGGCGGGAAGGAGCGGCTGGTGCCCATCGGCCGCAAGGTCGTCGGCCCGGTGTCGATCTATCTCAACCAGACCCGGCCGTCGCTCGAACGGGGCAGAAGCGAAGGACGGGTGCTGCTCAACGCGCGGGGCGGGCCGCTCACCCGGGTCGGCGCCTGGGGGATCATCAAACGGGTGGCCAGGGCCGCCGGCATAACCCGGCGGGTCACGCCCCACACCCTGCGCCACTCCTTCGCCACTCACCTCCTGGAGGGCGGGGCCGATCTGAGGGCGGTGCAGGAGATGCTGGGGCATGTGGATCTCTCCACCACCCAGATTTACACCCATGTGGACCGGGAGTATCTGAGAAGCGTGCATAGGCAGTATCACCCTAGGGGGTGATGGAAGGCGCAAGGACGCAAGACGCAAAGTGACCTACGACAACCGTGCGTCTTTGCGTCTTTGCGTCCTTGCGTCCCCCCAGTTGCGAAACTTCCGGGTCCTCAATTACGTTACAGTCTGTAACGCTAGCCCCGAGGGGCTGATATGCGGAGATACTGGGGCAAAATCATTCTGGGTGCGCTGCTGATCTTTGCGGTCGGCTTCGCCGTCATTTCGGCCGGGCGCAGCGTCAAGCAGTCGATCGTGACCAACAAGGATATCACCATTCCGCTGGGCTCGTTCGTCGGGTTCAAGCTGGACGGAATCCGGGTGGGCAGCATTCGTCAGATCCGGATCCGCCGGAGCGAGCCCAGGGTGCTTGCCGGATTCGACGTCCGGGTTCGGCTCAGCGACACTGCCGCGTTCACCCGGCTGCAGAACTGCCGCCTCTCGGTGAACGAGACCCAGCATTTCGACGACCGCACCAGTTTTCTCTGCCTCCCCAGCGACTCCGGATACGAGCCGTTCGGCGAAGTGACCGCCTACATCAGCGATCCCGACCAGGAGGACCCGACCCTGGTGCTGCCCTTGCTGCTCCCCTCCCGGGTCGTGGCCGAGATCCGGCGGGGCGGCGACCCGTCTTCTCCCGGCGGCGACAAGGCCGATTCAATCGCGGCCGAAATGGGGAAGCGGGCCCGGGTCCTGGAACAGCAGTACGACGATTCGGTCACTGCTGCGAACCTCGACAAGCGCTCGGCGCAACTCAAGGCGAGGGCCGACTCCATCCGGGCCAGGCAGCAGGGAAAGGTGGTCCCCCCCGCTGCCCCGGTACCTCCCGCGGGCAGCAATCCTAAGCCATTGTAAAAACTGTCGTTAGCAAATTGTCAAGCGGCGCGGCACGACTTTTGACTTGGGTCGGCCGCGCTTTTACTTTGGACTATGCCCGTCCTCGGCGTCATTCCCGCACGTCTGGGTTCGACGCGGCTGCCCGGTAAGCCGCTGCAGCTGCTGGGCGGGGTACCCCTGGTGGTACGGGTCGCGGAGCGAGTCAGCGGCCTGGAATGCCTCGACGCCCTGGTCATCGCCACCGATTCCGCCGAAATCAAAGCCGTTGCCGAAGCCGCCGGGTTTCGCGCCCTCCTCACGTCGCGGGCCCACCGCACCGGCACCGAGCGGGTCGCCGAGGTGGCCGGCCGCGAGGAGTTCTCCGGTTTCGATCTCCTTGTGAATGTGCAGGGTGACGAACCCTTCGTCCCCGGGGAAGCCGTGACCGGAGCCATTGCCCGGGTGCATGGCGGCGACGACGTGGGCAGCGCGGCGATGCCGCTCGATTCCGCCCACGCCGCCGATCCTGCCCGGGTCAAGGTCGTGCTCGACGCCCGGGGGCGGGCGCTCTACTTCTCCCGCGCCGCGATCCCCAGCGTGCGCGACGGCGCTCCGCGCGATGGTCTCTACTGGCAGCACATCGGCATCTACGCCTGCCGCCGGGACGCCCTGATGGCGTGGGTCGCGCTCGCTCCCACCGAGCTGGAGCGGGCCGAGCAGCTGGAGCAGCTTCGCGCCCTCCAGCACGGCATGACGTTCGGGATTGTCCGGGTGCTCGCCCCGGCGCTCCCGGGCATCGACACCCCGGAGGACCTCCGGCGGGCGGAGGCATACTGGCAGGACACCCAGGGAGTGACTACATGACGACCGGCAACACGAAATTCATTTTCGTCACGGGCGGGGTGGTCTCCTCCCTCGGCAAGGGCATCGCGGCCGCCTCCCTGGGGCGGCTCCTGGTCGAGCGCGGCCTCTCGGTCACCATGCTCAAGTTCGATCCCTACATCAACGTGGACCCGGGGACGATGTCGCCGTTCCAGCATGGCGAGGTCTTCGTCACCGACGACGGCGCGGAAACCGATCTCGATCTGGGCCACTACGAGCGGTTCATCGACCGCTCGCTCACCCAGCAGAACAACGTGACCACCGGCCGGGTCTATCAGAACGTGATCCGCAAGGAGCGGGGCGGGGAATACCTCGGCTCCACCGTGCAGGTCATTCCCCACATCACCGACGAGATCAAGCACGCCATCCGGCGCTCGGCCCCCGACCACGACGTGGTGATCATCGAGATCGGGGGTACCGTCGGCGACATCGAATCGCTCCCCTTCCTCGAAGCCATCCGGCAGTTCCGCCAGGAGGTCGGCCGGGAGAACGCGATCTTCGTGCACCTGACCCTGGTGCCCTATATCGCCGCAGCCGGCGAGCTCAAGACCAAGCCCACCCAGCACTCGGTGCGGGAGCTGATGGAAATCGGGATCCAGCCGGATCTCCTGGTCTGCCGCAGCGAGAAGCCGCTCTCCGCCGACGTGAAGCGGAAGATCGCCCTCTTCTGCAATGTGGACTTCGGCCACGTGATCGAGAGCCCCGACGTGAGCTCGATCTACGAGATCCCGATCCGGTTCCTGGAGCAGGGGTTCGACCGGGTGGTCTGCGAGCGGCTCAACCTCGCCACCCGGGAGCCCGACCTGGGGTACTGGAAGGCGATGACCGAGAAGATTCTCCGGCCCACCGAGCGGGTCCGGATCGCGGTGGTGGGCAAATACACCGATCTGCACGACGCTTACAAGTCGGTCCAGGAGGCGCTGCTCCACGGAGGGATTCCCAACGACGTGGGCGTGGACATCGAGTGGCTGGGCAGCGATCAGTTCACCGATCAGACCGCGGCGGCGCGGCTTCTCTCCGGCATTCACGGGCTGCTGATCCCCGGCGGCTTCGGGGTCCGCGGGGTGGACGGCATGGTGGAGGCGGTGCGCTACGCCCGGGAGAACGGGCTGCCGTTCTTCGGGATCTGCCTGGGGCTCCAGATCGCGATCATCGAGTTCGGCCGCAACGTGGCCCAGCTCAAGGGAACCAACAGCACCGAGTTCGAGCCCGACTGTGAGAGTCCGGTGATCTCGCTGCTTCCGTCGCAGCGGGACGTTTCCGATCTCGGGGGGACCATGCGGCTGGGGGCCTATCCGGCCCGGCTCCGGGCCGGCAGCCTCGCGGCCCGGGCCTACAGCTCGACCGAGATCAGCGAGCGGCACCGCCACCGCTGGGAAGTGAGCAACGCCTTCCGCGACCTCCTCGCCGAGCATGGGATCCGGTTCTCCGGGCTCTCGCCCGACGGCGGACTGGTGGAGATCGTCGAACTGCCCGGTCACCCGTGGTACCTCGGCTGCCAGTTCCACCCCGAGCTCAAGTCCCGGCCCACCAGGCCGCATCCGCTGTTCGCCTCGTTCATCGGCGCGGCGCGGCGCCACGCCGATGCGGCCGCCGGGCGGACCAGCGCCGCGGTGCAGGAGCTGATCGAATCCTCGAAGTGAGCGCCTGGCGGTTCGGACCGGGGCCCTTTCTGGTCGCGGGGCCCTGCATGGTGGAGGAGGGCGATGTGCTCCCCCGAGTGGCGGAGCGGCTCGCGGACATCGGCCGCCGGCTCGGGATCGCGGTCTGTTTCAAGGCCAGCTACGACAAGGCCAACCGCTCCCGTCTGTCCGCGAGGCGGGGACCAGGAATGGAGCGGGGACTCGAGCTGCTGGCGGCGGCGCGGGCCGGAAGCGGGCTCCCGGTGCTCACCGACGTGCACGAGCCCGATCAGGCGGCCGCGGCGGCCCAGGTGGCCGATGTGCTTCAGGTGCCGGCGTTTCTGTGCCGGCAGACCGACCTGCTGTTTGCCTGCGGGCGCACCGGGAAGCCGGTGAACGTCAAGAAGGGGCAGTGGATGGCGCCCGGCGCGATGGCCGGTTCGGTGGAGAAGGTGCGCGAGGGCGGCTCCCCGGATGTGGCGGTGACCGAGCGGGGCACCTTCTTCGGCTACGGAGATCTGGTGGTGGACTTCCGGAACCTGGAACGAATCCGCCGGGCCACCGGCGCCCGGGTGATCTTCGACGCGACTCACAGCGTCCAGCAGCCGGGGCAGGGGGCGGGGGGATCGAGCGGCGGAGTCCGCGAGCACATCCCCGGCCTGCTCGCGGCGGCGGCCGCTGGGGGAGCCGACGGGTTCTTCGTGGAAACCCATCCCGATCCGGCCCGTGCCCCCAGTGATGCCGAGACCCAGTGGCCGCTGGATCAGCTCGAGCCGCTGCTGGCGCGCACCCTCCGCATCTGGCACGCGGCCCGGGAATCCGCGTGATCACGGCGGAGGTGGCCCGGCGGATCAGGCTGCTCGCGCTGGATGTGGATGGCGTGCTCACCGACAACGGGATCTGGATCGCGCCGGTGAACGGGCAGCGGGTCGAGCTCAAGCGGTTCGACATCCAGGACGGCCTGGGGCTGGGCCTGCTGCGCAACGCCGGCATCGAGGTCGCATGGGTCAGCGGACGCCGCTCGGAGGCCACCGACCTGCGGGCCAGGGAGCTCCGGATTTCCACGGTGCTCCAGGAAGACAAGGCCAGGAAGCTTCCGGCCTTGGAGCGGATCCTCGAGGAAAAGGGGCTGGGATGGGAGGAGCTGGCGTACGTGGGGGACGATCTTCCGGACCTTCCGATCCTCCGGCGGGCGGGCCTGGCCATCTCGGTGGCCAACGGCCGTCCCGAGGCCCGGGCGATGGCCCACTGGGTCACCAGCGCGAGCGGGGGCCACGGCGCGGTGCGCGAGGTGGTGGAGGGAATCCTGCACGCGAGGGGCGAATGGGACCAGGCGGTGCGGTCCTACCTGGCCGAGCGGGGGGAGACGATGCCATGGCCTCCGACCGGCTGATCTCGGCGGGACGGCGGGTGCTCCGCCTGGAGGCGGACGCCCTGGGCGCCGCGGCCGACGCCCTCGACGGGGATTTCAGCCGCGCGGTGGAGCTGCTTCGCGGGTGCGAGGGGCGGGTGATCGTCACCGGCATCGGCAAGTCCGGTCTCATCGCGCGCAAGATCGCCGCGACCTTCACATCCACCGGAACCCCGGCGACCTGGCTCCACCCGGTGGACAGCCTGCATGGAGATCTCGGCGGGGTCGGGCCCCGCGATATCGCCATCATCCTGAGCAAGAGCGGGGAGACCGACGAGCTGGTCGGGCTGCTGGGCGCGCTGCAGCGGCTCCAGGTTCCGGTCATCGCGCTCACCGGCGATCGCGAGTCGACCCTGGCCCGGGCCGCCCTTGTGGTGCTGGATGCGGGGGTGCCCGAAGAAGCCTGTCCCCACGACCTGGCCCCGACCACCAGCACCACGGTGGCGCTGGCGCTGGGCGATGCCCTCGCGGTGACCCTGCTCGAAGTGAAGGGCTTCGCCCGGGAAGATTTCGCCCGCCTGCATCCCGGCGGCCGGCTGGGACGGAAGCTGCTGCTCCGGGTGCGGGACGTGATGCAGCAGCCGGCACCGCTCATTGCTCCCTCGGCCACCATGCGGGACGCGGTGGTGGCGCTGGCCCGGCACCGGGGCATCGCGCTGGTCGGTGAGGATGATCGGCTCGCCGGCGTGATCACCGCCGGCGATCTCTCCCGGATGGCGGGACGGGATCCCGACTTTTTGGCGCTGCGGGTG